>JAAUOQ010000011.1 GCA_012034795.1 Leptolyngbyaceae cyanobacterium CRU_2_3 | reverse complement strand
GATTGCCTTTAGCATCGAACAGGATAGGCGTACCCCGATACTGGAAAAAGTTTCGAGGATAGGAGTGGTGCCGCCGAAAGCAGGGGTTGTGGTGTAAGCAGCAGCGCCAACCGCGATCGCTCCCCTGGCATTAGCGTGTCCTGTGATAGTAGAACTGCCAGCTTCAGCAAGACTGTCATTGACATATTGATATTTGATGTCAGCATCACCCCCATTGGCAAAGCTAGACCATTTCATTAAAGTTGGAGTCGCAGGAGGGGTAGTGCTCCGCCTGGCAATCACCAGATAAACGGTTTTGGCCGATGGCGTGAAGTAGGAAATTTGTTGTAACGGTGCATTAACTCTGGGAGAAACAACAATCGCCTCGCTCAATATATTGTCTGTGCCTGGCAACTGTGGACTAGTCACCAAAAACATCTCCAGGTCATGGGTAACATTGCCCACTGCTTGATCCCAACCCAAAACTAAATCAATTCCGGAAATTGAGTTATAGAGAACCTCGTTTGAGGTTGCCTGCGGAATCTGGATATCTTGAAACAGATCGACGCCACCCCCTGCATCGAAATCATGGGCTTCGTAGGTATTGCCGCGATAAGTAAACGTGGCTCCTGGTTGAAATTGGCTTTGATAAGAACGATTGCCATCGTTTCCTGCCGCCGAAAAATAGATAACCCCTTGCTGAGCCGCTGCGTCTACCGCTTGGGCCGCCACTCCATCTTGAAACAGGGGCGTGCTCGAAACCCAATGTCATCGACAATGATGTCGGCTCCGGCTTGCACCAGGGCATTGACAGCCACCGCAAAATCTTCTTCCGTGTTACCGGTTGAATGGAATAGCAGTTCTGCCCCTGGCGCAACATCATGAATAATTTGCAGCATGGCCCGCCCTTCATCGGTTCGCAGCCCCAACGTGTCTTGTAGAACTCGAACTGGCTGAGTGTAGCCCTTTGGATTCTTGCGTCCTGGCAATTCACCGGTTGTGACATCAGTTGTGGCTCCACTCTGGGCATTATAGCTGTCTGAAATCACGCCAATTTTGATGCCTGTACCATCCAAATTAAAAAATGGCGCGCCACGTTTGCGCGCATGGCGCGATCGCCTTCCGTAATAATTTGTCCAGCCATGTACTGATACCTAAACAGCTCTATTATGGTCGAGACAAATAGGTTCGAGACAAATAGGTTCGAGACAAATAGGTTCGAGACAAGTCTAGAACATCCTAAGCAAGAAAGATCTCAGCCCAAATAAGAGGCGATCGCAAAAGAGCATGCCACTGCGCTTTCACAATCACCTCAGATAATCGCCTCACATGATGGGGCTAGGAGATGAGGAGGCAGGCAAGCCCAATCATCTACATAGCCTTTAGGGGGTCACAACAGAAGACGAACTGGAGACAGGATCAGCAACGGACTCATGGAGTTCGTCTCTGACTCGCTGCACGTTAGCACCTAACAATTGCAACTTGCTATCGAGTTTGTCATAGCCCCGATCGAGGTGGTTGAGTCCTTGAATTGTCGTTAAGCCATCTGCCGCTAAAGCAGCCAAGACTAAAGCCGCTGAGGCCCGTAGATCAGTCGCTACGACAGGCGCGCCTGAGAGCATGGGCACCCCTCTAACGATCGCAATATTTCCCTTGACGCGAATATCTGCGCCCATGCGATTTAGCTCCGCCACATGCCGCAGCCGATTCTCAAACAAGGTTTCAGTAATGATGCTATCGCCTTCACAAAGGGTGAGCAGTGCCATAAACTGAGCTTGCATATCCGTCGGGAAACCGGGATAGGGCAGAGTCTTGATGTCAGTTGCACCTAGGTTGTGGGATGGGATCACCCGCAAGCAGTCGGAGGCATCTGCCATCACTTCTACACCAATGGTTTTGAGCTTAGCAATCACTGCCGACAAGTGCCCTGGTACCACCGGCGCGAGGCTGATCTCTGAATGAGTCATCGCCCCAGCGACCAGAAATGTACCAGCTTCAATGCGATCAGGAATGATACTGTATTCCACAGAATGCAAGCTAGGGACTCCGGTGATCACAATCCGATTAGTACCAGCGCCCTGAATCTGTGCCCCCATTGCACAGCAAAAGTTGGCTAAATCGACTACTTCTGGTTCCTGAGCCGCGTTCTCAATGATGGTTTCGCCTTCGGCAAGCGTGGCTGCCATCATCAGAGTTTCGGTGGCTCCAACACTAGGGACATCCAGATATATTTTGGCTCCCTGGAGTCGCCGCTTACCATCTCGAACATAAGCATGAACCGTACCATGCTCAAATTGCACCTCGGCTCCCAAGGTTTGGAGTCCTCGTACATGCAAATCTACGGGTCTAGCCCCGATCGCGCAGCCACCTGGCAAAGGCACTCGTGCCTCACCCAGCCTGGCCAGCAAGGGTCCAATTACAAAAAAGCTGGCGCGCATCTGGCTCACCAGTTCATAAGGTGCTTTTGATTGTCCAAGATGTCTAGCGTCCATTTCCAAGGATTCGCCCTGTCGCTTCAGCTTCACGCCCAAGGCAGACAGAAGCTCGGTCATGCGGGTGACATCGACCATTGAAGGAACATTATGGAGCAGGCAGTCTCCATCGCAAAGCAACGACCCAGCCATGATGACTAAAGCCGAATTTTTGCACCGCTGATCTTGACCTGTCCGGATAGGGAACTTCGTCCCCGAACCTGAAGCACAGTTTTCTCGTCTTCGGGCAGGGAAAGGGGGCTTGAGATGCTGAGAGAGGCAGTAATGGCTCTATCCTCCAGAAATGAACGGGGATGATTTTGGCTAAATGATTTTGATCATCAGTCACTCGGTCATAATAGCCAATTAACTTGACAAGTCACCTCGGCAAATTTGGTATTGATTTTACCTAAAAGATTTAGATTATCCAGAAAAATTTTAGGTGCAGTTTTATGCGTGTTTTGTGCTTATTTGTGATTAGCAGAAGATCAAGCCATCTGACAGGAAAAAATTTAGCTCAACTAGTTGACGAAGCGCTTTAGTTAGTGGATGATGGGAAGTCGCAGTCTAAAACTGCCCTTCATCGCTCAAAGCTAGTTTAATTGCGGAACTGGCGGAATTGGTAGACGCGCTAGATTCAGGTTCTAGTGTTTGCAAAGACTTCCGGGTTCAAGTCCCGGGTTCCGCATCAAGGTCAAAATAGATAAAAATCAGCCACAAGGGTTCCAGGTAGTTTATTCCATCTGGAACTATTTTTTGGAGCGATCGCTGTTTCCAGGTCTTGCTTGCCGCAGAATGAATTAAACTGAAACTTTAAAATACTTAATCAATTGATTGATATTCGAAACAAAATATTAATCAGTCAGGCTAACTTTAAGTTACATTCTTTGGCTCCGCCACTCCGCCTCATCTACACCACTTCAGCCGCTCCGCCTCGTTGCTTTTGCCATGCTCACCAGTCTGCAAAACCCCCTAATTAAGCAAATGAGAAAGCTGCATCGTGCCAAAGAGCGGCGAGAGCAACAACTTTTTTTGCTGGAAGGGACGCATTTGCTAGAAACAGCCTGTGCTGCAAATTACCCTCTAGAGACGGTGTGCTGCACTGCCGCCTGGCAGGAACAACACCCGCATCTCTGGGAGCAATGCATGCAGCGATCGCAGCGCTCAGAACTCGTCAGTCCAGAAGTGTTACAGGCAATCGCTACCACCATTCAGCCTGACGGAGTAGTGGCCACAGCCCAGCGGGTGGCACTGCATCCGCCGATGGTCGAAGCGCTGCGCTTGGGTATTGCCTTAGAAACCCTGCAAGATCCGGGCAACTTGGGTACGGTGATCCGAACGGCAGCGGCCGCTGGTGTAGATGGTTTGTGGCTCAGTCAAGACAGTGTGGATTTAGATCATCCTAAAGTGTTGCGAGCCTCTGCTGGGCAATGGTTCCGTTTACCTATGTATGTCAGTTCCAGTTTGGGCACTGAGGTGCAGCAGTTTCGGGATCAGGGAATTCAGATAATCGCGACCTTACCCACCGCTTCACTCACCTATTGGCAGGCCGACTTGACGCGCCCAACACTAATTTTGATGGGCAACGAAGGTGCTGGATTATCCTCAGAATTGGCCAGCTTGGCCGAGGTTGCCGTGAAAATTCCCCTGGCGATCGGGGTTGAATCTTTGAATGTGGCAATTGCTTCAGCCCTGATGCTTTATGAGGCACAGCGCCAACGAGAAGTCCTGAAAGCATAAAGCCAGTGTGCCTCCCTCTCCACCCATTACGTTTCAGAAACTGAAGGCTCGGCACCAGTTCTAGCTTGAATAAATCGCTCAATGTCTGCGGCAGCCGCTTCTAAAGTCTCGATATCCAAATCCAAAGAGGCGGCAGCCGGGTTCGCTGGTTCTAGTCGATCTGGATAAAGAGTCTGAGCCGGGCGATCGCCCATTTTCATCGCTGCTTCCTCCGACGGTTGCAAAGTTTTCTCTAGCTGACCTAACGACTGAGCAAACGCTTGGGCAGCGGCGCGGCGCAGTTCTTGTTGATTCTGATCCATTTCGGTATGCCTAAGATCATCAAAAATAGAGTTCCCGCTCAGCAGCACAATGCTGCATTTCTCTCAGGCTTGTTTTTTAAGAAGGCTTGTTTTTAGAAGACTTGTTGTCTAATTCCCCCTTCACCGTTGAGAATTGAACAAGGCGATTACCCATAGGGAGACTGAAGTGAGTCACGGACTGGATTATGACTTGGTAATTGTGGGTGCTGGCGTTGGGGGACATGGTGCGGCGCTTCATGCCGTTAGCTGTGGGTTGAGAACAGCAATTGTTGAAGCCGGGATCATGGGTGGAACCTGTGTGAACCGAGGCTGTATTCCCTCCAAAGCCCTCCTAGCAGCTTCTGGGCGGGTGCGAGAGTTGCGTGATGCGGAGCACCTCAAGGCATTGGGTATTCGGGTTGGAGATGTGGCATTTGATCGGCAGGCGATCGCCGCTCATGCAGCCAGCATTGTCAGCAAACAGCGCGAGGGCTTAATTGGCAGTCTCAAGCGGATTGGCGTAGACATTATTCAAGGCAGAGCCAAACTCTCAGGACTACAGAAGCTCAGCATTGCCACTGCTGACGGTGAAAAAACGATTACAGCGCAAGATATTATCCTGGCACCAGGGTCGGTTCCCTTTGTTCCACCGGGCGCGCAGATCGACGGCAAAACCGTTTTCACTAGCGATGATGCCATTAAGCTAGAGTCTTTGCCTGCTTGGATTGCGATTGTGGGTAGCGGCTATATCGGGCTAGAGTTTGCCGATGTTTACACAGCGTTAGGCTGTGAAGTCACCCTGATTGAGGCGTTAGATCAACTCATGCCAGGATTTGACCCTGATATCGCTAAGATTGCCCAACGGGTGCTCATTGCTCCGCGAGATATTGAAACCAAGGCCGGTGTGCTAGCAAAAACAGTGACGCCTGGTTCTCCAGTTGTGATTGAGCTAGCAGATGCCAAAACCAAGGAGACGATCGAGGTGCTGAAAGTCGATGCCTGCTTGATTGCCACGGGTCGAATTCCAGCAACTCAAGATTTGGGCTTAGCGTCAATTGGAGCCGAACTCGATCGCCGAGGCTTCATTCCCGTCAACGATGAGATGGCAGTGCTGAAAGATGCTGAGCCTGTACCCCACCTTTGGGCAATTGGCGATGCCACAGGCAAAATGATGCTGGCACACACAGCTTCGGCTCAGGGAATGGCCGCGGTAGAAACCCTTTGTGGTCGTCCTCGCAAAATGGACTATCGCAGTATTCCTGCCGCTGCGTTTACGCATCCTGAAGTCAGCTTTGTCGGCTTAACCGAGCCTGCTGCTATAGAACTCTCCAAAACAGAAGGGTTTGAGGTTGCTACCGTCCGCTCTTATTTCAAGGGCAATGCTAAAGCGATCGCCGAAGGCGAAACCGACGGGCTAGCCAAAGTCATCTATCGTAAAGACACAGGCGAAGTCCTGGGAGTTCACATTATTGGGCTACATGCAGCAGACCTGATTCAAGAAGCGGCCAATGCAATCGCTCAGCGCCGCTCTGTTCACGAACTCGCCTACTTTGTACACACCCATCCCACCCTCTCGGAAGTGCTAGATGAAGCCTATAAGCGGGCGATCGGTACCCACTAGTGATCGGAGCCATCTTAGAGGTAGAGATCCGAACGAGTTGTCCAGATAAAACCCTATACTCCTCATGCAAATCCGTCGTCGTCCTCCCAATCCTGCGATCGCTGTTGAGTACTTGCGATATCAGGCAAAAGTTCCTGATGCTGAACCTCGGCATATTCTGGAGGAAATTGTTTGGCAAAAAGAAAAAGAAGTAGACCAAATGCGGGAACGAACACCGCTCTCGGACTTGCAGACACAGGTTCTAAGTGCGCCTGCCCCTCGTGATTTTGTAGCGGCCCTGCGCCAAGGCAAGACCCAACCCGCCCTAATTGCTGAAGTCAAGAAAGCGTCTCCTAGCAAGGGCGTAATTCGGGAAGACTTTGACCCCGTGGCGATCGCTCAAGCCTACGAGCGATCGGGATCTGCCTGTATTTCTGTCCTGACCGATGAAAAGTTCTTTCAGGGTAGCTTCGAGAATTTACGGCGGGTAAGAGAGGCTGTAGATGTGCCTCTACTTTGCAAGGATTTCTTGATTTATCCCTACCAGATTTACCTGGCGCGTATCCAGGGGGCAGATGCCATCCTGCTGATTGCCGCTATTCTGCCAGACAAGGACTTGCAATACTTCCTCAAAATCGCCAAGGTACTAGGCATGGCGGCCCTCGTGGAAGTGCATACGCTAGAGGAACTCGATCGAGTGCTGACGCTGCAAGGCGTAACCCTAGTGGGGGATCAATAACCGCAATTTGGAAGATTTTTCAGTTGATTTACAAACCACCTGCGATCTTTTGGCTACCAGATCCGAATCTCTCCGGCAGCGAGATATATTGGTGGTGAGTGAGTCTGGCTTGCACAGTACCGATGACCTGCATCGGGTTCAGCAGTCCGGTGTTGCGGCCGTCTTAATTGGGGAGTCCCTGGTCAGGCAACCTGATCCGGGAGCGGCGATCGCCGCTTTATTCCCTCGCTAAGGTCGGCTGCTCTCTGCGCCTTGGTTTTGCTTATTCCTCCACTATCTAGCTGAAAACTTGGTGCATCCCTAAACTCGTGCTTAGATTAAGTCAACCCCTTTGAACCTAGGCTGCATGGATCCCATTCCTCTCCCTTCCCACATTCACTAACGAGCTACTCCTGCAATTGCTCGAACGCCAAACGGCACATGCAGTCGGACGCAAATCTCCTCAACAGGAGCAGGTTCATGAATTGATTAGTACACTCCGTAAGGCCCTGACCCAGCAAAAGCATCTGGAAGATAGCTGCCAGCGTGCCAATATTCCAGTGGACTATCGCTGGTCGCTGAACCATGCTGCGCCTAGCCATCCCTCTCAACCTGATCCGGTTAACCCTGGCAAGTAAGAAGTCCGGACATTTCTGCAAAGCAAAAAGTAGATTGGAGATATAGGGTGATCCGGTCTAAAGGAATCGTCGTCATCCTTTGGATTGCTGCTACACTATGGCAGTCTCATGGGATTCTAACTCATGGGATTTTGACTCATATTTAAGCCTGGGTCGTAGAAAGGTTGACAGTTCGTCATAATGTCTAGCATCATCTGTCCTGGTCGATCGCCCCAGTGAATTAAACCAGTGAATTAAACCAGTGGTTTAAACCAGTCGATGCAAAATGATGCAAGATCTGAGATCCGGGATATTTCAGTTGGTGCGGGGGAGGCTCTGAGTGTCACAGTTAGACGCAGTTCGAGTAGACTCAGTTCGGGTAGAGTCAATTTGCCTAGACTCTGTTTGCCTAAACTCAGTTCATGCAGAGCAAGCGCCTGGAGAGTCCGTTGGCGATCGCCCTACGGCTCTACCACTATTTTCGCTCCAGCCTGCGGTAGAAGATGGTGCTTGCCTGGATCTGAAGCTCACTTTAGGGGACTATCAGTCTCTTCTAGATGAATTAACGCAAGCTCAAGCCCTCGATCAAGAGCGTGTGGTTCGTATTTTCCACTTAGAACAAGCTCTCGATCAGGCACTGTCTTACTTGGAGGAAATGCGCCTTCAGCTTCGCGATCAAGCCATCTTGGAAGGACAGCTAGCGGCAACTGAAGAGTACGCCTCAGTCCAGCAACAGGCGATCGCTCGTTTCAAGCTGCAAATTACAGAGCAGGAAGCAGCACTAGATGCCCAAATTTTGGAAACGCAGCAGCGTGACCAGGCCATTCAAGAACTGCTAGCTACGATCGAATCGATGACGCAAGCCCAGCAGCAAGAGATTGAGCGATTGCGGCTAAAACTTTCGCACGATCAGCAAGAAGCTCAAACCCATCGCAGCCGGATCGGTAAGCAGTTTCAAGATTTTCAGGTGGCTCTGGAATCGCGTCAAAATCGTGTAGCAGAACTGGAAGCCGAAACCTTGGCAGCCCGCACGTTGACTACCAGCCTTCAGGGACAGCTAGAAACCTCACAGCAGCAAATTCGCGAGCTTTCTACCAGCCTGCGGCAATACCGAGCTAGTTTGGCTCAGCTCGAAGCTCAAATAGAGCAGACCCATACTGTATTGGAAGAACGCCAAAATGGGGTAACTCGCTTTCAGCGCCGCCCCACTGCTTCGGCTGAGCCAGCCTCTGCCACGGTTCTCCAGCAGGACTTAGCCAAAGCTCTGCGCCAAGTGGAAGCCCTGGAAGAACAGCTTGCCCAACAAGCCATTCAACAAACGCGCTTGCAGCAGAACCACCAGGAGCTAGAAGCCGATCGCGATCGCTTACTAGCCTACGAAACAACCCAAGATCAGCAAATTGCTGAGATGCAAGAGCAAATTCTTCAGCAGGCCCAACATGTCACCGAACATTGAAACTGCTATTCAATACTGGAAAGATCGCTACGCTACCAGCCAACGCCAAATCACTCATATGAAAGACTTAGTCGAACACTCTCTGTCAGAACTAGTGATCGACGATGAAGCCTCTAATGTGGTTCTGTCAGACTTGATCACAGCTATCCAAACCATCCAGCCCGCTATGCCGCCCGAACATCTAGAACTGCTACCGATTGCGCTACCGTTGCCACGCCTAGGCACTGTAGAATTGCCCAACTTCCTGGTGCGCCGTCGGGCTCAAGCGAGAGACCAGACGAAGGGGTGACCCAAGTTCTAAAGATTACGGATAGCTAACAACTCAACACGATCGCGATAAGTTGTATCATCCTGGATTGTGTGAACACTGGTTTGTGAACAGAGTTTATCTGAACAAAAAGCTTGGGCAAAGGCAGGATAGAGCAATGGATGACAAATTAATGTTAATGATTCCCGGTCCAACCCCCGTACCGGAGCAAGTATTATTGGCGTTAGCCAAGCACCCGATCGGACACCGCAGCGGAGATTTTTCCAAAATTATTGCGGAGGTGACAGAAGGGCTGAAGTGGCTACACCAAACGCAAAACGATGTGCTGATTTTGGCAGCCAGTGGTACAGGCGCAATGGAAGCAGGGATCATTAACTTCCTGAGTCCAGGCGATCGCGTCTTGGTAGCGACCAATGGCAAATTTGGCGATCGCTGGGCCCAAATCTGTGAAGCCTATGGTTTGAACGTTGAGAAAGTGACCGCCGAATGGGGCAAACCACTCGATCCTGAAGACATCCGTACTCACCTAGAAGCAGACCCTGAAAAACAAATTAGGGCAGTTATTGTCACCCACAGCGAAACGTCTACCGGGGTGATCAACGATCTAGAAAGCATTAGCCGTCACGTTAAAGCTCACGGGGCGTTGATGTTGGCAGATGCAGTGACGAGCCTAGGAGCCACGAGTGTGCCAATGGATGCTTGGGGCTTAGATATGGTGGCGTCCGGTTCTCAGAAAGGCTACATGCTACCACCTGGATTAGGCTTTGTTGCCGTTAGCCCTAAAGCCTGGGAAGCCTACAAAACCGCTAAACTTCCTCGCTTCTATCTAGATCTGGGTAAATATCGCAAAGAGGCCGCAAAAAATAGTCATCCCTTCACGCCACCCGTGAACATGTTTTTTGGACTGCAAGTGGCGTTGAAGATGATGCAGGCAGAAGGGCTAGAAAATATCTTTGCTCGGCACGATCGCCAAAAAACCGCCACCCGTGCCGCTATGAAAGCCCTAAATTTGCCCCTGTTTGCCCCTGATCAAGCCAGCAGTCCTGCAATTACGGCCGTGGCTCCCGTCGGCGTAGAAGCAGAGAAAATTCGGTCAATTGTGCGGAAGCGGTTTGATATTGTCATGGCTGGTGGACAAGATCACCTGAGTGGCAAGATCTTCCGGATGGACACTTGGGCTTTGTCAGCGATCGCGACATCCTCACTGCCATTGGTGCCTTGGAAGCAGCGTTGCAAGAACTGGGCTATGAGAACTTTACCCCAGGTGCCGGTGTGTCTGCTGCTGCTCAAGCTCTTCTTCAATAACTCAGGGTAGGGCTTGGCAATGCTAAGCCCCTACCCTAAATCTTGCATCTGCAATAAATTCACACTCCTAACGAGGGTTCCAACATTTCCAATGCCCAACCCCTTGATGTATGAATCAGACGATGCCTATGTGCTGCTGGAACCTGACCAGCCAGAGCAATTTTTGACACCCACAGAACTACTAGAAAAACTCAAGGCAATTCTTGCCGATCGCCAAGATGACTTGCCACAAGACTTAGAGAAGTTTACCGATCTTAATATTCAAGCCAAACATCTGATGGAAACCGCCTGTGAACTGGACATGGAGCCAGGGCAGTTTTTGCAGTGGTATGTGGTGCGCTTAGAGAAATAGTCCTACAAGACCAGGTTCAATAGGCTGGAAACTGCTCCTGATATGCCAGATAAACTGCTTCCAGGAACTGGTCAGAAGTCAAACCGGGCGGGATGGTTTCTAAATGGACGATCGCTCTGGCTTGACGGGCGAGTTTGAGGCTGAGTTCGCCCCTGGCTTTAGATTCCATGAAGCTCCGTCGCTGAAGATACTCGCGAATCACCGCAAAATCATCAGCCAGCAGTTGGGTGAGGTCGGTCATATCTGGTAACTGCGCCGCCAGTTGCCGGGCTTCTAGAGAAACCAAAATTCCAGTTTTGCTCTGAGGACGCTCTTCTTGCACCACAACAGTTCCAGCCACCCAGTCACCCACCCGCTTTTCACGCTTGCCAAAGAAAATCAAGAAGGTGCCGATGAAGAAGATATCATCAATGGGTCGGAGCAGCGATCGCAGCACCGCTTGAGCCATTCTGACTGGTTTACCGTTGTCTTGAATCACCCGGATTTTAGCGATGCGTTTTCCAGGAGTTTGCCCTTGCCAAAACACTTCAAACACGACAAAGTAGCCTGCGAAAATGACGAAACTTAGGAGCAGGGCGATCGCCCCTAACCAAATTGGGATACTGCCATAAGCGATGCCAGTGTTGTCCAAATAGTTCAAAAGTTGATTGGAGAAAATTCCCCAAATAATCCAGAACACCAGCAGGCAAAGCAGTAAAACAGAGTAGTCAATTGAGAGGGCTAAAGCTCTGCTGCCAATTCCTGCCAGAGTGAACTCCAATTCAACGCTTTCAGGCGTGAGTAGCTTAATTCGATTAAAAAGGCGCATTGGGGACTCACAACATCAGTGATTAAGGGATGAATGGCAAGTTAGCAGCAGATTAGCGATCGCTCGGATCGCGCAACTGCAATCCTAATCCTTCCCGACGGCTACGAAGATCGTAGTAAATTACAGCCCTGATGGTTTGCCCCAGGGGTAGAACTAAAATATTAATCGCAAAGCTCAAAATGTAAGTCACCACCGTCGAGAGTAGAAAAGCGGTGGGGGTCTCTGGTGGCATTAAGGCACCAATCACCGCACTCACTGCGCTACTAACAATCTGCACCAAAAATTGTAGAGGCACGGTGATTAAACCCGTGATAAATAAAATCGAAAATACCCGCCAGGCATTCTTCTGGGTGAGTTGCCAACTGCGGCTGAGCGAGCGAGTGGCATTGCTTTCTGGCTCCAGCGCTAGCGGCACGTCGGCAACCGAAAACCGAGCACTAAACCAACAGAAAATAGTTAAAAAGACAAGCAGCAACCCTAAAAAGCCCAAGACGAGCGTGATCAGGAAACTGGGATTCGTGAAAATCTGCTGGGCAATCGCTTCTGGCGTCTCCGACTGAAAGAGGGCTAATCCTCCTGCTGCCCCAATTGTGACGACTAGCAGAATTACTAGCAAAATATAAAAGATAACGGTAATTCCACTGTAGATTAGCGACATTAACAGTGCAACCAGCAGAAACCACCACATCCGCGATTGAGTGAATCGCTTGGCTTGCTGAGTACTTTCGGGCTGTTGGGTCAGTTCGCCAAAGGAGAGTCGGACGATCGCTGCCGCGCCAGCCATGTATTGAGCCAGGCAATACACCAGAAGTGCGATCCAGGCGGGAATCATTAGTGCCAGCAGGGCATAGTAGTTTTGTACCGTTGCGAAAAATAAAATAATCAGACCTGCAACTACCAACGGTAGCAAGATCCAAAGCGTAGCGATGAATGCAACCATAATATATTGCTGAAAGTGGCTGCTGTAGAGCCGTAGTCCGGCACTGACCGCATTTCCAACATTCAATGGCTGAATAGAACCTTGAGGATTAGAGCTTGAATCCATCCGTCACACTCTCCAATTTTTCAGACGCCAATGACCTGCTGCGTTTGTATATTTCCCGATTCCACTGAAATTCCATCTCTAGCAGAAGTGGACACCCTGATTCTACTGGCTTCCACTCCTCAAACTATCGCCTTCTCAAACTATCGTTTATATTCTTGGGAAAGAGGGCAATCAAGGTAAATCACGAGGCAATCACTATGAACATTCAGCGTTGGGTTGCCCGTCGAGAGCAAAGCTGGAAACAGCTTGAAGCGCTGCTAAAACAGGCTGAGCAACGAGGCATTCGTGCCCTCAATGCTCAAGATATTCAAGCCTTAGCTAGCCTCTATCGTTCAGTATCAGCCGATTTAGCCCGCGCTCGCACCCAGCAGGCAGGCAACCTGATTGTACAAAACCTCCAAACGCTAGCGACACGAAGCTATGCTCAGATTTACCAAGGATCGCGATCGCAAGAATGGCAATCGGTTCGGCAGTTTTTTCTCTGGGGATTTCCAGCCGTTGTGCAAAAGTCACAGGTCTATATTGCTTTGGCTGTGGCCCTACTCTTGGGGGCGGGTTCGATCAGTTGGTGGTTAGCTTGGCAAGATCCGACCTTTCTGGCATTAGTGGTGCCAGAGCAGCTTATTTCTCAGGTGCGACGATCGCCAAGAACTTTGGATGGGATCGATTTTGGGGGTTGAGCCATTTGCCTCTGCCAACATCATGATCAATAATATCCGGGTGTCTTTTACGGCCTTAGCAGGCGGAGTTACCGCAGGCATCCTGACGACTTATGTCTTGTTGATAAATGGCATTTCGTTGGGAGCCATTGCCGCGCTCGTCAGTCAAAATCATCTGGCTTACCCGTTTTGGGCCTTTGTGTTTCCCCACGGAGCCTTAGAACTCCCCGCTATTTTCTTTGCGGCCGCCGCAGGGTTGCTCATCGCCAAAGCTATTTTGTTTCCTGGACAATATCGTCGGGTAGATGCGCTCAAGCTCTATGGTCAGCAGTCCGCTCAGCTGATCTTTGGCGTTGTGCCCATGCTGGTGGTTGCTGGAATAATTGAAGGATTTTTCTCGCCCAATCCTGCCATTCCTAACCCCGTTAAATATTTAGTTGGAATCGGACTTTTCACAGGATTGATTCTATATCTTAGGCGTAATTTTAAACACGGGATGCCCGTTTAAATTATCGAACGTTAATAGATAGAAGATATGGGTCAACTGCAGAATCAATTAATGACTAAAGTTGTGAAGCTCCATAAAGCAACCCAAAGAGAAAAGGCTCAAAAATTTCTTAAGCAGCATTAATTAATTATAAATTTTGCTTGAGGGATCAAGCCTTTATCACTGAGTTCTTATGTTTTTAATTGCTGGGATCAGCATTGCCAGCCTCATCGACAACTGACATAATATGTAAGGAATAGTAAATTAAATTTTCGATACATAATCTATATTTAGGACGATTTAGGAAATTCTTAAATCTTTCTTAAATAGAGTTAGAAAAGTATTACTTGCTTATTTCGCCCTGCTGCTTCCCAATGTCGGTTTCCATTTTTAAGAGGTTTTAGGATGATAACCATTCAAGAAATTCACTGCCCCAACTGCGGCAGTCTGGCAGAACGCCATTATATTCATGCTCATAAACTTGTTCAAACTCAATGCCCAACCTGCGATTATTTCATCGTGACGGCCGCTGATACTAGCAAGGTGATTGAAGCTTATGCTCCTGGCATTCCCGATCGCCTAGAACTTAAGACAAGTCGATAGCAATGCTCAGTCGATCGAAAATTTTTGCCCATTTTCGATCGACTCAATGTAGATTCCTGTTGGACTACGGCTCAACCCTCAGCCTTCTTGAAGAGGGCTAGAATGCTTGAATTTAGGGGTTTTCGCTTGAGAAGAGCGGAGTTGCCCACAAGCAGCATCTGCCTCCAAACCCCTCGACCAGCGAACACTCACCGCAATGTGGCGATCGCTCAATCCCTTCATAAAGCCTTGCACTCGGCGAGCATCTGGGCGTTGATAATCCACCTCTTGAATCGGATTGTAGGGAATCAAATTAACATGACTTTGAAACCCATGCAAATGCGCGGCTAACTCTGCCGCATGTTCGGGGCGATCGTTCAACTCTGCCAGCAGAATATATTCAAACGTGATCCGGCGTCCTGTAGTTTTCACATAGTCCCGGCATTCATCCAGCAAGGCTTCTAGAGGATAGTGCCCCGCACTCGGAATCAACTGCTCGCGCAGGGCTTGATTAGAGGCATGAAGACTCACAGCCAGCGTGACCTGAAGCTGGTGTTGAGCCAAGCGATGAATCCGTCCAGGAATACCCACCGTGGAAAGCGTGATCGATCGCTGCCCAATCCCCACATCTTGATTCAGCGATCGCACTGCTGCCAATACGTTGTCTAAATTGAGCAGTGGCTCACCCATACCCATAAACACAATATTGCTGACCCGATGCCCAAAGTCTTCCTGCACCGTAAGTACCTGATCGATAATCTCGTAACCCTCCAGATTGCGCTGAAAGCCACCCTTGCCTGTCGCACAAAAATCACATGCCATCGGGCAGCCCACCTGGGACGAGACACAGACGGTTAAGCGATCGATGCCATTGCCCTTAAAAGTGGGAATCCCAACGGTTTCAACGATCTGCCCATCCTCAAGCTGCAACAAAAACTTGACTGTGCCATCGGGGGCTTCAGAACGATAATGCAGGGTCGATCGCCCAATCTTGACACCGGCTAGGTCTGCCCGCCATTGCTTGGGAAACACTGAAATATCTGTGAGCGATCGCGCTCCCTGCTGATACAGCCACTGATGCAGTTGCTTACCCCGATAGGCAGGTTGTCCTTGCTGCTGCACCCAGTCAGTCAATTCTGCCAGCGATCGCCCCAGCAACGGTTGACTGGATGGCTCAACGAGCGGGTCAGTGGGCAGCCTTAAATAGGGATCGGCTAACGTTTCCGGAGCGATCATAGCCTGGGCTGAGTCGAGGGAGCTAGAAAAAGACATATGGAATTCTGAAGCCATGACCTCTCCATATTAGAGGAAGTGAAGGAAGGATGAGTTGAGTACAGTGTTTCTCAAGCAGATCAGGTCGCCAGTATGATATTGTGTGAGCACATTGTAATTACAATTGATTGCTTGTAATTGCAATTGATTCAGTCTAGTAGGCAATTGCTATAGGCAGGGCTTTATGGTGTCTGGTATCAAAACCCGTGTCATTAAGATTGGTAATTCCCAAGGGATTAGAATTCCTAAGATGTTGCTGGAGCAGCTTAACTGGGGCGAAGAGGTGGAATTAGAAGTGCAGGAAAATCAGCTTTTGGTTAAGCCCGCCTCATCAGCACGGCAAGGATGGCAGGAGCAGTTTCGTACCATGTCAGAGCAAGGAGACGATCGCCTACTAGATGATGCCCCCTACCTAACGGCTTGGGATGAAGACTGGGAATGGTAAAATGAATGGCAGTCAAGCGATTTGACGTGTATTTAGTCAACCTCAATCCAAAGATCGGCAATAAAATTCAAAAAACTCGTCCCTGTCTCGTCATTTCACCCGATGAAATGAACCACTATATTTCTACTGTGATGGTTGCACCCTTGACCCCAGGGGGACGAACTTATCCGTCTCGTGTCATCTGCCAGTTTCAGAGCAAAGAGGGTCAGGTTGTACTCGACCAAATTTGCACAGTAGATAAAGTGCAATTGGTGAAATGTCTAGGACGACTGAGTGCAGTCACTCAAAAGAAAGTGCTAGCCGTGCTAGTAGAAATGTTTGCAGAGTAGAGCAAGATTTGCAGGGTTGAGCAGGCTCTTCTGAAGCTAGTCTTCTGAAGAGTCAGGATTAGCAACGTGTCCGCCTGCCATTAACCCGATCGCGATCGCATCCACCACTCGCGACACGGGCATAATCTCCAATCCCACATTGGGTAAGTTTTGCCCTGTCGGGACGATTGCTCGCTTGAACCCCAGCTTGGCTGCTTCTCTGAGGCGCAGTTCCATCTGCGAAACCGGGCGTACCTGCCCACCCAAGCCCACTTCACCAATCAAGACTGTGGTTGGATCAACGGTGCGATCGCGGAAACTAGCTACCACTGCCACCGCCACGCCCAAGTCTGCTGCGGGTTCACTGACACTTAGCCCTCCAGACGAGGCCACATAGGCATCTAGCTTAGACAGAGGAATGCCGACACGTTTTTCCAGAACCGCCAGAATTTGCAGTAAGCGATTGTATTCAACGCCTGTGGTTGAGCGACGTGGCGAGGGATAACTGGTGGGACTCACCAAGGCCTGCAATTCCACGACCAAAGGGCGAGTTCCTTCACAAGCCACAATCGTTGCCGTTCCAGGAGAATTTTCATCTCGGTTGCCCAAAAATAGTTCTGAGGGATTGCGAACTTCCTCCAAGCCGCGATCGACCATTTCAAACACGCCGAGTTCGTTGGTTGCCCCAAATCGATTTTTCACCGATCGCAACAACCGATGACTGGCAAAGCGATCGCCCTCAAAATACAGCACAGTATCGACCAGATGTTCTAGAACTTTGGGCCCCGCGATCGCCCCTTCTTTGGTGACATGTCCAACGATAAACAGTGAGATATTCTCTCGCTTTGCCACCTGCATCAATGCCGAGGTGCATTCACGCACTTGGGCGACCGATCCAGGTGCAGAGTTGAGCGAGGCAAAGTACAAGGCTTGAATACTGTCAATCACAGCAACTTGAGGGCGGAGCGACTCTAACTCTCGCAAAATTGTTTCTAGATCCGTTTCGGGTAATAGGTAAAGGTTTGTAGCCACCGATTTGAGTGCAGAGGTAGACGACCGAACCGCGATCGGATCGGCAAGAGATGCCTCATCGGCTGGCTCTGTGGCTGGCTTTGTGGCTGGCTTTGTGGCTGGCTCTGTGGCAGACTGCCCAATGCCTAAACGCTGCGATCGCAGTTTCACCTGTTGTCCTGATTCTTCTGCACACACGTAGAGCATGCGATACTGGGTCGCTAGCCGATTGGCGGCTTGCAGCAGCAGCGTTGATTTGCCAATGCCTGGATCGCCCCCAATCAGCACTAGCGAACCTGGAACAATCCCGCCCCCCAGAACGCGATCGAGTTCTGTGTATCCCGAAGAGAGCCGGGATTGGGGGTAGTCAACAATCTGGTTAAGGGTGAGGGCAGCGATCGGTTGGGCGGCTTGAGTAGCGCGAGGTTTATGGGCAGATCGAGGGGTTGTTAAGGCCACGGCTCGGTTGCTGGGTGGGGTAGCTGCTACTACCTGCTCCACCAGAGAATTCCATTCTTTGCAAGCAGGGCACCTGCCGTAATACTGGGAAGATTCGGCTCCACATTGATTACAAACATAAAGCGATCGCGACTTAGCCATAGCAGGAATAATATCAAGTAATGTAATTTTTATTAAAGATTTTGTTAAAGATAATGTTGAGATTTAGGCGATCGATTCTCAGAAATTTGTCAGTTACTATCCATCTGTTCCAACCACAATTTGTGGCTAACTTTGTAGCTCAATCTGTATCTCAAGCTGACTAATTTCTAACTTTTCTGCGGGCTAGAACGCTGGCTACTCCTCAATTGAACCGCACGAGTGAGACAAAAGTTAAAAAACTCTGAAAACTGCTTATAATCGGAACTTTAGGGTTCTACTGTGGGTTGAGTGAGCTAATATCTTAATGATAAAGTGACGAAAATTAACGATTGAAAAAATTCTCTAAGGAGTGTTGAACAAATTGGAAAATCACAAAGAAAAAATTCTAGTTGTGGATGACGAAGCCAGCATCCGACGAATTTTAGAAACTCGCCTGTCAATGATTGGGTATGACGTAGTTACGGCTGCGGACGGCGAAGAAGCCTTGGAAACCTTCCGCAATGCCGATCCTGATCTGGTGGTGTTGGATGTGATGATGCCCAAGCTGGATGGCTATGGAGTCTGTCAAGAACTTCGCAAAGAATCAGATGTACCTATCATCATGCTAACGGCTCTGGGCGATGTTGCTGATCGGATTACGGGTTTAGAACTAGGGGCAGATGATTATGTCGTCAAACCTTTTTCCCCAAAGGAACTAGAGGCACGGATTCGCTCTGTGCTGAGGCGGGTAGAAAAAGTCGGCACTTCTGGGATTCCTAGCTCTGGTGTCATCCATATCAACAATATCCGCATTGATACCAACAAGCGGCAGGTTTACAAAGGCGATGAACGGATTCGGCTCACAGGCATGGAATTTAGCTTGTTGGAGCTTTTAGTGGGGCGATCAGGCGAACCTTTTTCGCGCTCAGAAATCCTTCAGGAAGTCTGGGGCTATACACCAGAGCGCCATGTTGATACTCGCGTGGTCGATGTCCACATTTCTCGCCTACGCGCCAAATTGGAAGATGATCCTAGTAATCCAGAATTAATTTTAACTGCACGCGGTACGGGCTACCTGTTTCAGCGGATTGTTGCCCCAGGTGAAGTTGAGTAAATCCGCGATTCCCTACAATTCTCTGCGTCGATGGGTAGAGTCCATCTGATAAAATTTGTGAGGTTTCTATCACTCTGATCAATGAGATCAACTCAAGCAAGGATCGCAATTGATGCGATGGGGGGAGACTTTGCTCCCGCTGAAATCGTGGCTGGTGCATTAAGGGCACAGGCAGAACTGGGAGTGGAAATCCTGCTCGTCGGTGCTCCTGAGAAAATTAATGATTTGCTGAAGCAGCACCATACCTCCATTCAGATGGAAATTGTACCCTCTGAAGATTTGGTGGAAATGCACGAAGAGCCACTCACCGCCATTCGCCGCAAACCCAAAGCTTCGATCAATGTGGCGATGAATCTGGTTAAGGAAGGGCGGGCAGATGCAGTCGTTTCAGCCGGACATTCGGGAGCAGCGATGGCTGCTGCGCTGCTGCGCCTGGGTCGTTTACCTGGCATCGATCGACCGGCGATCGGCACTGTATTGCCTACCATCATGGCAGGTCGATCGGTGCTGATTTTGGATATGGGTGCAAATGTAGACTGTCGTCCTAAGTTTTTAGAGCAGTTTGCCATCATGGGAACTGCCTATTCGCAGTATGTTCTAGGAATTGAGACACCCAGGGTGGGTCTGCTTAATATTGGTGAAGAGCCTTCTAAAGGCAACGAGCTAGCCCTGCGAACGTATCAACTCCTACAAGAAAATCCTCTAGTCTCTTTTGCAGGCAATGCTGAGGGCAGAGATGTTCTGTCCGGCAATTTTGATGTGATTGTTTGCGATGGCTTTGTCGGTAATATTTTACTGAAATTTGCTGAAGCAGTCGGCGGGGTGTTGCTGCAAATTTTGCGGGAAGAACTGCCTCAAGGTTGGCGCGGTAAGCTGGGAACATGGCTGCTCAAACCCAACCTCAAGCGAATTAAGCAGCGGATTGACCATGCTGAACATGGCGGCGGATTGCTGCTAGGAGTAGCAGGCATCTGCATCATTAGTCACGGCAGTTCTCAAGCCCCTTCCATTTTCAATGCTATTCGGTTAGCCAAAGAAGCTGTGGATAACCAAGTACTGGAACGTATTCAATCCCAGTATCGCAAAACCGAAGCAACCGCCACAGACGGGGAATAAATGTTGAACGATTCAAGCATAGGCGTCGCCATGACTGGGAGCGGATCTGCCGCGCCGTCAAGAGCATTAGACAATCAAGACATCAGCCATTTTGTGGATACCTCTGACGAATGGATTGCCAGTCGCACGGGGATTCGCCAGCGGCGCTTGGCACAACCCGATCAGTCCTTGAAAACCATCGCTGCTGCTGCTGCCCGAAACGCCCTAGAAATGGCAGGCATTACGCCTTTAGATGTCGATCTGATCATCTTGGCGACCTCGACTCCTGATGATCTGTTTGGCACAGCTAGCCAGATTCAGGCAGAGCTAGGGGCAACCAAGGCAGTAGCGTTTGATCTGACTGCCGCTTGCTCTGGATTTGTGTTTGGCATGGTAACGGCAGCCCAGTTTATCCACACTGGAGCCTATCAAACCGTTTTGCTGATTGGGGCAGATCTGCTGTCGCGCTGGGTCGATTGGAGCGATCGCCGCACCTGTGTTTTGTTTGGAGACGGGGCTGGGGCGATTGTCATGCAGGCAAACCCAGATATTAACCATCTGTTGGGCTTTGAGCTTCGTAGTGATGGCACCCAAAATAGCTGCTTAACCCTCGCCTATCAGCCCCAACCCAGAGAATTAACGGCAGAAACCATCGTGGGACAGGGCAACTTCCAGCCCATCCAAATGAATGGGCAAGAGGTTTACCGCTTTGCGGTTAAGAAAGTCCCAGAAGTCATTGAAAAAGCCCTGTTTCGGGCCGAACTCAGTGTCGCTCAGGTGGATTGGCTAGTGCTTCACCAAGCGAATCAGCGCATTCTAGATGCCGTTGCCGATCGCCTAGGTATTCCTGCCGTAAAAGTGATCAGCAACATGGCAAGATATGGAAATACCTCTGCTGCTTCCATTCCGATTGCCCTGGATGAAGTTGTTCGCGAAGGCAGAATTAAGCCTGGCGATGTGATTGCTGCCTCAGGGTTTGGAGCGGGACTGACTTGGGGCGCTACAATTTTCCGCTGGGGTAAGTAAAAAAGTAATGATGAAAACCATATGGGTGTTTCCAGGGCAAGGTTCGCAGGCGGTTGGTATGGGATCTGATCTGGCTGATCTCCCTGCTGCTCAGCCAAAATTTCAACAAGCCGAACAAATTTTGGGCTGGTCTGTGCCCCAAGTTTGTCAAAGTCCAGAGGACAAAGTTTCTAAAACCCTGTATACGCAGCCCTGCCTCTACACCATCGAAGCCATTTTGGTTGATTTGATGCGCGATCGGGGGCAAATAGCCACTTTGGTGGCCGGTCACAGCTTAGGCGAGTATGTAGCGCTCTATGCCGCAGGGGTGTTTGATTTCGAGTCAGGCTTGCGGCTGGTCAAGCGGCGAGCAGAGCTAATGGACAATGCCTCTGGCGGGGTAATGGCGGCTCTGATGGGGTTCGATCGCGATCAATTAGAGCAGGCGATCGCTCAAACTCCTGATGCGGTAATCGCTAACGACAATAGCGCTGCCCAAGTGGTGATTTCGGGAACGCTGGCAGCTATTGATGCTGTGATTGGACAAATCAAGTGCAAGCGTGCTGTCAAGCTGAACGTCAGTGGTGCTTTTCACTCACCCTTAATGGCAGAGGCAGCCTCTGAGTTTCAGAGCGTGTTAGATGAAGTAGCCTTTCAACCTGCCCAAGTGCTGTGCTCTCAAACGTAGAACCCACTCCAGCGATCGAGGCATCGGTGCTCAAAGATCGGTTAGTTCGGCAAATGACAGGATCAGTCC
>JAAUOQ010000308.1 GCA_012034795.1 Leptolyngbyaceae cyanobacterium CRU_2_3 | reverse complement strand
TTTGATCTGTTCCTTCTCCCTGGAGTATGGTATTGCTACGGCTAAGAATAACAGGCTGAAATAGATCAATTTTCCCAGAGGCAAATTAATTTGTATTGTTCCTTGGGGCTGTAGATGGGCAATCAGCGATCGCAGCGCCACCGCATCATCTCTATCATCATTGGGGATGATGTTGTAATCAATCGCTGCAATGATCTGGATTGCTTCTCTTTTAGTAGCGCTCGTTAAATTCTGCAACCACCAGAGTTGAGACATGTCTTGCAGCGGATTGAGCATTCCAGCTAACCAGGATAAAACGATGACAAAACAAAATAAACTTGTCACATACAGAAACCGGGATGTCCCCAGCTTTGCCCAACGTCTCCAACCGGTGCAAGTGGCAGAAATACTCTGGTTACCTCTATTTGTCCACTTTTGCTGAGCTAAATTAACCTGCGTCCAGACTTTGACCAAACATCCAGTCCACTGGGAAGCCAATAACAATGGCAAATGAATCGGTTTAAGTTGAGATTGTCGCCCACTGAAATTAACAAAAAACAGCATCAGCATGATGGGACGAGTCATTAATACCCAGGAGGCAATCAGTCCAGCCCCAATCCATTTTCCTTGGAGTAAAGAGAGCAAAAACAAACCGGGGGTGATGATTGGTATCCAGATACTGATTTTTTGATCGATCAGTACCAACCACATAAACCAGCCGGATTTTTGGGCCCCAGGGCGATCGCCCGTCCACTATTGCGGAGCATATTGCCATACCAGCGGCGCATATTCTGGTAGGCGCGCCTTAGCAACGAACCTGAGACCGCTTCGATGGAGTAGATCGCCACGTCTGGGACATAAATCATGTCATAGCCGCGTTTCAGTAGCCAATACCAAGTACTTTTATCATCTCCAGAGAGGAACTTGAAGTTACCCCAAAGCCAATCATTCAGGGTGTCAATTTCTAGTTGATCGGCAAAGGTTGAGTCCAGCGCAGTTTCGGCACGAAAGAGAGAGAATCGTCCTGTTAAACAAGTGACCTTGCGAGATAAGGAAACAGAACACATGTGGTAGTGCCGCTGTGCTTGGCGCAAATGGAACCACTCAGAGAATACATAAGACCCAGTCACTAAAGGCAATTCATCGGTCGTCAACGCACCCATTCGAGGAAATAGCTGAAAAAAGGTAAGCAGCGCTGTAGAGTTCCTGGCGTGATTTCAGAATCGCCATCCATCAGGGCAACTACAGTATTTTCAGGAAGATTGAGTTGAGCTAAGGCCCGCAACCCGTCTGCCATAGCTTTACGCTTGCCTTGTCCATTCTGCACCATTTGGATCAGCCGGACGGACTCTAGCTCAGGGTCTGCCGATCGCAGCACCGCTAGGATTTCTGCATTCTCCTGATCGCTGCTACTGGTCACTAAAAGGGTCATGGGCTGAGGCAGGGTTTTGGCTTCTTGGGCGATCGCCCGAAACACCCGCTCTGTGATCCAGGGTTTTTCTTGAAAGGTTGGTACTAAAAAACAAACTTGCGGACACTTTTCCAGCGGAATAAAATTTGCTTTGCGTCGCCAACGAGGAAACACCCAATGCTGATAAACTCGTCCTCGAAACACCTGCAAACAAAACCAAGACCAGCGCCATAGTCCAATTACACCCAGCGTAATCAAACCTGTCATTCCTAGGGCAATGTACTGTGGATTGTGCAGCAAATAGAGACTGCATAGCCCCAAGACTGAGATTAGCAGAACCACAATTATGTTCAAATACATTTTCCAAAGCGCAAACTTGGGAATTTGCTCCTTGGGAATTTGCTCTTTTGAGATTTGCTTGATATGAGATGATGTAACGTTCATCAGTTCATCCTCTTTCTATCCTCTTTCTATTCTCTTGTTATCCTATTTTTATTCCGTATTTCATCCTGAAAATACTCTATCGTGATTTACTCTATTATGATTTTCGCCGAAAGGTGAGTTTCGCGGCTTGACCCACACCACAGAATTGTTGGGACTCAGTATATTGAGGAGGTGGGGGAATTCTAATCGTCACTCGCCCAATGGGTTGCCCAACTAGATTCATTGGCACTGCGGGGGAGATCGCCACAGACTGCATTAGACGAGGACGGTCTTCGATTTGCTGAATACTACTGATAGGCTGAATCAGATCTACTTGACCGGCGATCGGTGAGGATGAACCGACAAATTGCACACTCACAGGAGCATCAGGGTCAATCGTGGAAGCATCATTGCACTCACAACAACCTCCACCCAAATCTCATTGCAATCTAGCAGGGTCAGAAGAGGCTGAGCGCGATTGACAGTTTGCCCTTGCTCATAGTCAGTGGTGTATATCACACCTTGAAAGGGAGCAACGAGGGTGGGCGTTTCCCGATCTATATTTAGAGATTGTAGCTGCTTCAACCGTTGTTGATTTGTTCCAATTGTGCTTTTAAGGTACGAATTAATGTTGATTGAGTTTGCACAGATTGCGTGAGTTGATTCCACTGTTGCAATAGATTCGTTGACACAGATTGGCTAGGTACTCTTTGCTCAGAGGCACTTAGCGAAGTTTGTGCTGACTGTAAGCTTGCCTGAGACTGTTTTAACTCTGCGGCAGCAGCGATCCAACTTGAGCGCAACTGTTCTACCCGCAGCGCCGAAACAGCACCATCAGACAGTAAGTTGGCATACCGTTCGTATTCATTGCGGGCAGCATCTACCTGAGCAGCAGCGGCATCTAGAATTGCCTGACGTTCATTCACCAGGTTATCCGTTTGCGTAACGTCTAAGCTTTGAAAGGCTTGACGCTGTCCTTCTAGATTCTGTAGCTGTCTATTTAGTTGATCTGAAGTTTGTTCTGCTGCGGCAAGCTGAGCTTGGTTTAATCGTACTTCTCCAGTCAGTTGCAAAAGCGTCTGCTCGTTTTTAGAACTCTGCTCAATTCGGGCTAATATCTGACCAGAGGGAACAGCAACTCCAGGGCGAGCGTACCACTCTTTAATCCTACCGTCAGTGGGAGATTGCAATTGCACCGCTCGGCCGTTGACTAATGCGTTGTCCACAATTAAGTGGGTAAAGCGGAATTGCAAGGTAGCAATGCCAATTGCTGCACTAGCGCCTCCCAGAATAATGAAGCAGGCTCCCGTAATCAGCCGTCGCCAAAGCAAAGATCTCCTTTCAAAAGGTGTCGTTTCATTCAGCGAAAGATCTGAAGCCAGAGTTTCTGAACCAGACGATTCAATCACAGATGAGTCTGAATGAGAAGCCGGTTTAGCTTCGATTGGCGATGCACTGGATACGGAATTGTGCCCTGTCAGTGAAGATCGGTGCATAAGTCATAAAGAAAAAACTGAGTGAATAGATGCGTAATTTAGGATCGTAGATTGATTAAGAGTGAAATGTTCTAAGTTAAAGAACATAGCATTGCCATGCACAGTTAGGTCAATTCCGCGGGCTATTAAACCCCAATTCCTGAGTGAATAGAATAACCACCCGTCAATGCATTATTCAGTGATGTATTTCTTAATGAGTGACGATTGTCACAATTACGTTAGAGTATGACTATGTGGCAAGGCTATACTGCCCTTGAAACTTAATTAATCCTTTACAGTAATGCCACCCAGCTTTTTCATAACTTTACATTTCATGATCCTGAAACAGGCTTAGTGTGCGTTCGCTTTTGTTCTCTACAAAGAATTGATGAAGCTGTCCCTAGGAAATTCTAAGCTCTGCGTGAATTTACCTGAATGCCCATAGCATTCTATTGATGAGTGGGTAGCAACCAATATTGTGGGTGCCGCGCAAAGCACAGCACCCACTAATAGACAATAGGTTTTTCAAACCGATATGGCACTAGGCAGGCTGAGCGCCAGGTTTGCCGTTCTCAACCACAAACGATGCCAGGGTGCTAATTGTTGCTTCAGGCTCGGTGATTGTAGAAACCACACGATAATCACTTTTCCAGCGATCGCGTGTCAGATCACAACGTACATAGCCTCGCAATGCACCATTGAAAAACTTGGTGTGAGGATTGTTGGAAAGCGCCAAAGTGACTGGCTGAATAAACGCAGTGGGGAAATCTGAGGTGATGGACGTTGACACAAATTCTGTGCCGAGGGTTCGGGAAGCGGGATTGTTGAAGTCACGCTTGATATCATGAACCCAACTGGAATGAATATCTCCCGTAAGCACGATGGGGTTAGAGGTCTTCTGCCGATCTAAAAACGTCAGCAATCGGTTGCGGGCTGCTACATAGCCGTCCCATTGATCGGTATTAAGCGCCTGAACCTCTGGACGAGCGTCAAAGTCAAATTGCGAAAACATCACTTGTTGAGCCAAAACATTCCACCGAGCCGACGATCGCTTTAATCCGTCCAACAACCAGCGTTCTTGTACCTGCCCAGTTAGACTGGCGTTGGGGTCAAGTGAGGCATCACAGAGGGGTTTTAGTCCGTCCTCACAGGGTTGATCGGTGCGGTATTGGCGGGTATCCAAAACGTTAAACTGAGCCAAATTACCGTATGTCAATCGTCGATACAAACGCAAATCAGCACCATTGGGCAAAGCCGTTCGACGCAGGGGCATATGCTCATAGTAAGCCTGATAGGCAGCAGCCCGACGCAGCAAAAACTCTGCAACGGGAGCGTTGTCTTCAGAAATGCTATTGGCGTAGTTGTTTTCAACTTCGTGGTCATCCCAGGTCACAACCCAAGGAAACGCGGCATGAGCGGCTTGCAGGTTGGTGTCTGTTTTATACAGCGCATGGCGGTTGCGATAGTCTGTGAGGGTGACAATTTCAGGGCCATTGTGTTGACGAGGACCGCCCGGTTCAGGTCCATACTCATAGATATAATCCCCCACGTGAACGACCAGATCGAGTTCTTCCTCTGCTACATGCTTATAGGCAGTGTAGTAACCGTTCTGCCAGTCCTGACAGTTAACCAGCGCAAAGCGCAAGCGATTCAATCTTTGATTGGCAAGGGGGGCAGTGCGAGTGCGCCCGATCGGGCTAACTTCATTACCCGCCTTAAACCGATACCAATAAGGACGATTGGGCTGTAGCCCTCGGACATCGACATGAACCGAGTGTGCTAGGCTGGGACTGGCGATCGCCGTTCCAGATTTGACGATCCGTCTCATGTTTTCATCTGTAGCGATTTGCCAACGCACTTCAACTTTGTAGGCAGGCATACCTCCACCGTTCAACGGATCAGGAGCCAAGCGTGTCCACAACACTACACCATCTGGCAAGGGATCACCAGAGGCAACCCCCAGGGTAAAGGGATAACCTGAAAATAGGGGTTTGGCCACAACACGCTGCGAAAACTGACTCGTAACTGCCAAACCCGTTAAGACACCGGCACCTCGCAGAACATCACGCCGGTTAAACCTGGTTGACAATAGGTGTAATGAATCGTATCCA
This sequence comes from Leptolyngbyaceae cyanobacterium CRU_2_3, assembly GCA_012034795.1. GTDB lineage: Bacteria > Cyanobacteriota > Cyanobacteriia > Elainellales > Elainellaceae > Drouetiella. Next base: position 91 of record JAAUOQ010000308.1, on the reverse strand, counting down.
CTCATAAACCAACTCATAATTGTATGTCGCCATGACCTGTAGTTGGTAAAACTCTACCAACGGAGCATTAACAACCTGCCAAGGTTTTATT
>JAAUOQ010000307.1 GCA_012034795.1 Leptolyngbyaceae cyanobacterium CRU_2_3 | reverse complement strand
ACAAAGCCATGCCTCGTCTACCCAAAGGAGCGCGCATGGAGATCATTGCATCTCACTTAGAAATGGTTGGGCTGAAAGATGCGATTCACAAAAAACCAGGACAACTATCGGGGGGAATGAAGCAGCGGGTTGCTTTGGCCAGAGCTTTAGCGATTAAGCCTAAGCTGCTATTGCTGGATGAACCGTTTGGAGCATTAGATGCGCTCACTCGCAGTTCGCTTCAAGTTGAGCTAATGCACATCTGCGATTTGAGTCACATTACTGTGATTATGGTGACCCATGATGTGGACGAAGCTCTATTTCTCTCCGATCGCGTGGTCATGTTAAAAAATGGTCCAGCTTCAGCCATCGGTGAAGTTTTGACAGTACCTTTTCCACGCCCTCGAAATTTAGAGGAGATTATAGACCACGCAAAATACCATGCCCTGCGTCACGAGATGATTCAGTTCTTATACAAGCAAAAGCAAGCGCAGTATCTAGAAGCCCAAGCTGTGACTCGTTAATTGAATTCTCGTTTTATGTCCTGCTTCTTCCTATCTGCTTAGTTTCTACTAGTTTCTGCTTAGTTTAAGAGGTCATACGATATGGTGGCGTTTTCCAGACGACAATTTCTAACGGCGGCTGGGTCTGCTCTCACAGCCAAAGCCTTATCCAGTTGTTCTACGCCAAGCTCTGCTTTGCGCCAGACCACCGGCACAGGAGCATCTGCACAGGCCTATTATGTGGGACACAGTGATACGCCCGAAACCACCACGGCAAAATTAGGCTTCCTGTCTGTGGTCAGTGGTGCCCCTTTGATTATTGCTAAAGCCAAAGGATTCTTTGACAAATACGGCATGCCCGACGTTCGAGTGCTCAAGCAGGCTTCTTGGGCGACTCTCCGTGACCAACTGGTGCTAGGCTCTGGTGATGGCGGGTTAGATGGTGGGCACATTCTGTCTTCAATGGTTTACCTTTTGGCTACCGGCGAAATTAGCTTTAAACGCCCGATTCCAGTGTATCTCCTGGCTCGTCTCAACTTAAATGGACAGGGTATTTCAGTTCCCAATACCTACCAAAATCTCAAGCTGGGTCTAGATAGTACTCCTCTGAAATCCATCATCGCCCAGAAAAAATCTCTCGGTGAAACGGTTCGTTGCGCGGTGCCCTTTCCCCGATGTACAGCAGATTTCTTTCTGCGCTGGTGGTTAGAAAAGGGTGGCATTGACCCCTATCGAGATATATCCCTGGTGACGATGCCACCGCCGCAAATGGTAGCAAATATGCGGGCTGGAAGTATGGAGGCTTTCTCCTGTGTCGATCCCTGGCATCAGCGCCTGGTTAAGCAAGGGGTTGGGTACTCCACTGTGACGACGGGAGAGTTGTGGAACAATCACCCCGAAAAAGCCTTCATTGGGCGAGCCGACTGGGTTGACAAGTATCCTAATGCGGCCAGGGCAATGTTAGCAGCCGTTTTGGAGGCGCAAATTTGGTGTGACCAACCTGAGAACAAAGAAGAAATGGTCAAAATTTTGGCGGAACGGCAGTGGTTGGATGTTCCGGCTAATGTCATGCTCGATCGCTTACAGGGTAAGTTTGATTATGGCAATGGGCGAGTTGTAACTAATAGTCCTCATGTTGTGAAGTATTGGCGTGACAATGCCTCTTACCCGTATAAGAGTCATGACTTATGGTTCTTGATTGAAGATATGCGCTGGGGATATCGATCGCCTGACTTTGATGCAAAATCATTAATTGATGCTGTTAATCGCGAAGATTTGTGGCGAGAAGCAGCGACTCTCATCGGTCAAAAAGACGCCATTCCATCCAGTACATCCCGTGGTATTGAAAAGTTCTTCAATGGATTGGAATTCGATCCAGAAAATCCTCAGATTTATCTAAATTCCTCTAAGGCTATTTCACTCTAGATTAGGACAACAAGGCATAAATCTAGCTAACGTAAAGCGGGCATCTTGTCCGCTTAATACATAAAGGGTATGCAGATCTATGCCATAGACTACTAGTTTTTTGTATAGAAAAGATACTGATTCACCATCATTCAAGGCAATTTTGATGGATTGCTCAAGGATTAGCCATACCATGAGAAATTGTAAATTTTGACGATGGTAAAGAGTTTAAGAAATATGTAAAACTAAGTAAAATTTTGAATATGTATTGTTTTTTGAAACCTTTAAAGCCCCTTAAAAATAAGAAATTGATGAGTATATAAATAGGTTCTTTAGATGGTTTTCAAAAAGCAAATAACTTTACCATTGTCAAGCTAAAGTATTAACAAAAACAATCATACTGATGAACAATAAACCCACAAAATCGCTTGATTATAAAACGCTTTTAAAGGTATTCTGTGGTAATAAATCAGACATTGATGCACTTCAAATCTGAATTAGCAAATCAGCCCAAAATTGTAGAGTAGGTAATGTAAATTACAGCTTGCAAGGCGTGTATTTGAGCGATAGTGGGCAGTGAACTTTACAGAAAATTCCTGTAGATGTGCATCATCCCCATGAAGAAACAGCGGGGCTGATTGACCCCGTTTCTAATTGGGTTTCTGATGAATCCCGATGAATCTCAGGGTGCTACATGACACTAAACGCAATGATTGATCAAGGCTAGAGGATTATAAAGTATGTCTGGGATGTTTAAGCGTCGTCAATTTATTCAAGGTACAGCAGCAGCGGCTGCAACTGTAGGTTTATCCAGCTTGCAAGCAGTAGCTGCTAAGTCTACACCTAGTAATCGGCAAAACGTTGAAGCGCTTGTCATTGGTAGCGGTTTTGGTGGAGGGGTGGCAGCACTACGCTTGGGTCAAGCTGGAATTGAAACGATCGTCCTAGAACGCGGACGAAGGTGGGATATCACTGAGAATGGCACGACGTTTAGCCCATACGACAAGCCAGATGGTCGTGCTTCTTACTTGTTACCGACTACTCTTTATTTCCAACAGGCATCCATTGAGATTTACACTGGCATCTTAAGTGGAATACTCGGAAATGGTGTGGCTGTATTGAATGCAGCGGGTGTTGGAGGGACTTCACTGATATACGGCGGTATCACCTATCAGCCGCCCAAAGAATTGTTCCAACAGGTTTTCCCAAGCTCTATCAGCTATGCTGAGCTAAATTCCGTCTATTATCCACGGGTTCGCTCTATTCTTAAGGCGTCTCCCATTCCAGACGATATTTTAAAGAGTCCTTACTATTTATCCAGCTACCTGCTTCAGCAGCAGGCAATCAAAGCAGGGTTCAAGACCCGCAAGATTGATATCGCCTTTGATTGGAATATTGTTCGTCAAGAGATCGCTGGAACGAAGGTACCCTCCATCATTGCAGGTCAATATTACTACGGTGCTGAAAGCGGTGCAAAAAACAGCGTAGATCGTACCTACCTAAAAGGGCAGAAGCAACGGGTAATGTCAAAATCCGTCCCTTGCATGTTGTGACTTCCATCCAAGCATTGGATGGCCCCCGTTACAAGGTGATCGTCAATCAAATCAACACCAAAGGAGAAGTGATTGCCCAAAAGATTTTTGTTTGTCGCTACTTGTTTCTAGCAGCCGGATCAATTGGAACCACAGAGTTGTTGTTGCGTGCCAAAGCAGACGGTACTTTGCCTCTGCTCAATAATCAAGTTGGCAAGTTTTGGGGAACGAATGGGGATTCGACGACGCCGATTATCAACAACGGACGAACCAATCCCAATCAGGGAACTCCGGGAGTAATCGCGATCGAGGATTTCAACAACCCCATTGCTCCAGTCATGCTGGAACCCTTTCCTCTTTCGGCAACCCCAGAAGGCGTCAATGTCGCTTTAGGTCAGGGAATCACTAAACCAGAGGGCTACCTGACTTACAATCGTTCTACTAAGTCCGCTGATCTATTCTGGCCGGCTAATTCACCTAATAATCAAAAGATCACGAGCGCTCTTGAGCGCACATACCAGATTTTCAATCAAGCGAACGGGACAACTTTGGCAACACCGCCTAACTTTGCCGCTACTGCTCACCCCCTGGTGGTGCGACGATGGGGCGAGTATGCAGTACCTATGGGCAAGTCCAGGGCTACCGTAATATGTTTGTTGTCGATGGCGCTCTCATGCCAGGTTCCACTGCTTGTGTCAACCCCTCGCTGACGATAGCGGCTTTAGCGGAGCGAAGTCTGGATCGTTTTCTCAACAACAACCCTCAGCGTGGTTAGGCGGGGATCGGCTAGCATCGGCTAGCATGGGATGGGACAGTGGGTAGATCAGCTACGACTCGGCTATGTGCAAAAAGTCATGCAACCCAACCGTTGAACACACACGTTGAACATACAGGTGGATAAATGACGAAACCCTCTAAAATGCAAGACAAATTTCGCGCACGGTACGGTCCCTGGGCTGTTGTCACCGGTGCTTCTTCTGGCATAGGCCGTGAAATTGCACTGTACCTCGCAGAGGCGGGACTGAACCTCGTTCTAGTTGCGCGCAGCCGAGACGTATTGGAGCAGATTGTGTCTGATGTCACGGCGCGATACGGGATTGAGGCGCGTGTGATCGATGTTGATTTGGCGAGGGAGAAGGCAGTTGAGGAAATTGAGGCAGAGACTAGCAATCTGGATGTGGGGTTGCTAGTTGCCGCAGCAGGTTTTGGGACATCAGGGCTGTTCCTCGATTCAACATTAGAGCAGGAAATTGAGATGCTCAACGTTAACTGTCGGGCTTTGCTATCCCTGAGTCTGCACTTTGGGCGACGCCTGGCTAGCCGGGGGCGCGGCGGTATCATCCTCATGAGTTCGATTGTGGCGTTTCAGGGTGTGCCCAATTCTGCCCACTATGCCGCAACGAAAGCTTATGTTCAGTCGCTGGCCGAGTCACTGCATATTGAACTCGCTCCTCTGGGAGTGGATGTTCTGTCCTCAGCCCCTGGCCCGGTTCACAGTGGCTTTGCAGCCCGTGCCGATATGCGGATCAATGGGGCAATGAAACCCGTGGATGTGGCTAAGACAACTCTGGATTCCTTGGGAGGCAAATTCACCGTGCTACCAGGGATGTTGTCCAAGCTAATTTTGTACTCCCTTGCGCCGTTACCACGCCCTATGAGGGCCCGAATCGTTGGCATGGTGATGGCGGGGATGACGAAGCACAAACATAGCCTCTTCCTCAAAAGAAGCCAAGTTTGAAGCCAAGTTTGAAGAGTGTTTGCTAATCAGGATATAGATGTCGCAATGTTCCTGGTATCCTGATCTTCCCTGACCTTAATTAGGGGAAATTTAATCAGAAGTTCTCCTAATTCAGGGAGATCTAGTAGTGTATGTCCTAGATATCGATACTCTTTATGAATAGTGCGGAAAAGATGCCCGCACTACGACAGCGAAACTTTTGCCTTGTTGTATGAGGATCTTGAACACCCTCATTGGGCACTTGTGTGGACATGGTAGGGCCAAAGTTGCTTGTACCGATTTTAAGATCGGATGCAGTAGGTCTATTCAAAAACTTGATTCTGCGAGATTTTTGAATAGACTTATGACC
>JAAUOQ010000306.1 GCA_012034795.1 Leptolyngbyaceae cyanobacterium CRU_2_3 | reverse complement strand
CCAAACTGTTGCCCGGTTGCCCAGCCAGAATGCCACCCGATCAATGCTGTAGAGTCCAAGTTTTACTGCGAACGAATGTACTGACCTTGCCCCAAGGCTACCCCAAATTTACCCCAATTTCAAGCCCAAAGATGTCCAAAAATGCCTAAGCAAAACAGCAAGGCATCGATACGATCCTTGCTGTAAGCCTGATTCTGCTTGGTTTTCTTTGATGGCTCAGGCGGGATTTGAACCTGCGACCTTGGGCTTATGAGTCCCCTGCTCTAACCACTGAGCTACTGAGCCTGGATAAAGCAACCAACTAGTTCCCTAATGAATTTGCCAGTTTTATTAAGGTATCACATACGAGTGCTAATGGCTATCCTTAGAATTGATAAATTTACTCAAGATTTTGAGCGTTCGGTATTGCCCCTCCGTAGCGAAAGGGAATTTACGACGGGGCACGGATCGGATTGTGTTTGGTCAAGCGGAAGCCCTTGAGCAACGGCTTCCGCTTGACCAAAACTCTGGCAAGCCGTGACTCCCGCCATTGCGGGCGGTTGGACTGCCCCTATTTGGAACACTTCAGAACTACTGTCTGATTGGGTTTCGGCTTATTGGGTTTCGGTAGAATTCCTCAATGCGATCGATTCCTTAGAGTCGCTTTTCTCAGATGAGGATCAAGCGCAGGTGAAGGATGATTAGTAAGCTATCTCTATAGGCTCATCACGGACACTGAGGCGCAACACCTGATTCTGTAGGATCTGTATGAAATGACTAATTAGAAAATAGTTTCTGGGGAAAAGTGGAGTGAGCAAGTTGGGCAATATCAAGAAATGGAGGGCAAGACCAAATATCATCCATCCTGGATAAAGTCGCTATTTTTGCAACTTGATTTAGCGCTGGACCCATCTCTTTCAAAATGATTTGGGCGTTAATATGTCCAACCTTTCCCAAGCGAATAGACGCTCCACATAAACTCGTTAAAAAACTATGGAGAAATGCAAATACTATATTCTCCTCATCCAAGCCTGCGACCTTTCCAACTGCCGCAAAGATAACTGGATGGAGTCCATGAATATCACCGTTTTCGATGTAAGAACGGAGCAGATTGAGTAGGGAATGTTCCCACGTTGAGCTTGCAACCATGAGCAGTGCTCTGCCGCTTTTACATTGACTATCTCTTGTGGGCTGAAGTAGTGTTTGGGCAAACAGTTGGTGATCAAGAAACCTTCTCGTCATCTGTACAAAGCCATGACTCCAGCGCAAAAACAAGCCCTTAACACCTACCTCGAAGCGATCGCCAGATTTGAGTACGATGAAAGTGACCCAGGGGCAATGACAACGATTGAAGGGATCGAATTGACGGTGCGAGAGAAAATTCAAGCCCATGTCCATACTTTATTCCACAAACCTTTGTTGTGGGGCGGTTTCGGCGATCGCCTGAGCGTATTGGAGTAGCCCCGGCAAGGCTGTCTGCTTTTCTGCAAATGATAGAGTGCGAGTCTGCTGCTGTGTAAATACTCCTTGTGCTAGCAGTTGGATCACCTGCCGGGGAGGAACACCCGATTTGAGTGCTAGGGCTGCAACAGACTCAGTCAATCGCAAATGGGGTTTTGGGGCAAGCCCCAAAACTCCAAAATCCTGGTTTTCCGCCCGCGCAGCAGGCAGAAAACCAGGATTTTGGAAGGATGATTGGAAGGAGCCAGGGGCGATCGCCTGAGTTCTGGTGCCGTCAACGACAGCGTATGGAAGAGCCACCTACGAAAAATCTGCTGGTGTGACATCATAGCCGCCATACTCATCCACATATTTCAGAATGGATGTGCCAAACTCATCACCCACAATCAGACCTTTTAGCAGCAGATTTGCTACACCGTAAGGGCCAGATAAATGTGCGCCTGCAAGTAAACCCGATAGGCTGATCATGGCGGTTTTCCCACCAAATGTCTTCACCCGACCGAGATAACTATCAATAGATTGTCCTTGGGCTGCAAGAGCAGCCTGAATGCGACTTAAGTTCAACGCAAAAGCTTCTCGAATGGCAGCTTCTTGAACATTAGGAGAGCCTTGGAAGGCGGCTTTGCTGCCAACACCGCGCTTGCCCGTCCATCTTCCTTGCCAATGATTGCGGTCAGCACCGTGCATGTAGAAAATCTCAGCTTGATAATAGCCAAGATCGATCAACAGGGGTTCACCAAATTGGTATTTACCCATAAAACCGAGAGGATTTTCAACCTGATATTGCCGAGGATCGCCATCTGGAACCCCCGATCCAAAGGCACCCATCGCAGCTAGCAAGTCCTGAAAATTACCTTTGGAAGTGTCTCCAGAGGAACCACCTGAGTCCTTGGGAGGAATCACCAGAACCATACCTATTTGAAGTTGTGTTGAATCAAATCCGATCACAGCTTGATTGGCTCTGTAAATCTTGCGCCATGCGGCTTCACTACCGTCCCCGTAAAATGTTTGGGCAATGGACGAGAGAAAGTCACCCGCTTGTACAGTGTAAGTTTGACCTTGCCTTGATCTCGCAATCATAAGTCTTTTCCTTACTATTTCAGTTGTAAAACGTGTCGAATTTCAAGTTCCTTGGGGACAAATTGATTGAGAACTTTTGTAGGTTGAATCGTTGATTAGCAGGATGGATAGCAGGTTTGAACCCGCTATGTCCATCAAACTCCACTGCCAACTGAGTTCAATCTTAAGAATGACTGACTTTGTTCTGACTTGTGACTACTTTCGTGCTGACTTGTATCGCTTCAGAACGAGGTATGGGTTATGGATGAGTCACAAGTGAAGAAAATCAGAAAAAAGTCAACGTCAATCACACTCAGGCGATCGCCCTAAATCAACCCTCGCCCATCAGCGATCGCCTGACTTTTAAGACTGCTTCTACAAAATTAGCGATCGCCCTTGCGTTCCATTCCACCTGGCTTGTCGCTGCGATCGCCCTTACCACTTGTCTGCTGAAGCGATCGCCATCTTCATCCGGTTCGCGCATGACTAGAAATGTCCGAGACTTCTGCAAACCCGCTACCGTTTGAGGGTTGTTGGTTTGACATGTGCATCTCATACTTAAAAGACTTGATTAGTAGCGACTGTAAAGCGGTATTAGACAATATTTTATTGAAACTGCCAACGCCAGTTAAGGGAACAGGTCTTGGGTAAGCCCTGGAAATTTTAAGGGTACGCTCGTAAGTATTGCCCCGATAAATTAGAGTAACCGTTGGTTTATCCGTTTCAACTACTTCAGAACGACTACAAGAGGTGGAGTGTAATTGTAAGCGCGACCTCGGTAAATGAGTTTAATTATGGTTTGATCTGTGGAAACATTCCGATTATCGAGTTGGCTTGGAGCAGGAAATTCGTAAAAGCGATCGCGAAAGGTGAGTTTCATGATTTAGAACCTTTATGGGTTAAATTGTTTTTTGTGTATTGATCAGACTCTGCTGCCGACTGAGTTCGAGCCTAAGTAATGGCTGACTTCTGTCTGGGTTGTGTCTGCTTGCGTTCAAACTTTTATCCTGTAAGATTAAATTGTTGGTCAAATGTTGGTCAAAAGAGGATCTCTGCATGTCAAGATCGCTCAGAGTCCAAAAGGACAATATTGATAAGGTCAAACTGGCACTCAGACGAAATGGCTTCCCCCAGTCAACGATCGTTGGCTGAAGAAGTAGGGTTTGCTCTAGCTACAGTCAATAACTTCCTGACGGGTAAGCCGGTTGACTACAAAACTTTTGAAGAACTGAGTCGGAGATTGGCGCTAGATTGGAAAGAAATTTCCGCTCTAGATTTTGAGGTTTCATCCCAGACCATAGGTAAAAATAAAGATAAAGATACTGAAGCATTCGAGTCTCTCGATGCTTCCTCAGATCGTCCACCCTGCTACCCCAATGGCGCAGTCCCACTCGGCTCCCCTTTTTACCTGGAACGCGCTCCCGTTGAAGCGCAGGTTTATCAAGAAATTAGGAAGCCAGGAGCCTTAGTGCGGATTAAAGCCCCCAGAGAAATGGGCAAGACTTCGCTGCTACTGAGGGTTCTCGATTTTGCTAAACGTCTGGGCTACCGCACCGTCAGCCTGAACCTGGAGCAAGTTGACCAGGCAATCTTGAACGATTTACCTCAATTTTTACGCTGGCTGTGTGCCAACGTCACCCGCCAGCTTCAGCTAAAATCGCAGCTAGACGACTATTGGGATGAAGACCTAGGCAGTAAAATTAGCTGCACTTCATACTTTCAGGACTATCTACTCAAAGAGATTTCTACTCCTCTCGTTTGGGCATTGGATGAGGTGAATCAGATTTTTGAGCATCCCCAAGTGGCAAAAGATTTTTTACTGCTACTGCGCTCCTGGTACGAGGAAGCGAAAACCCTGCCGATCTGGCAAAAGCTCCGCATCATCGTGGTTCACTCAACGGAAATTTACGTTCCGCTGGAACTGAACCAGTCCCCGTTTAATGTGGGGTTGCCAATTCAGTTGAATACTTTCAGCCAGGATGAGGTGCAGCAGTTAGCTCAACGCTACGGGCTGGGCTGGCAAGATGGCGAGGAAACCAAACAGTTGATGGATATGGTGGGGGGACATCCCGCACTGGTACATACAGCACTCTATCACCTCAGTTGCGGGGAGATGACTCTGAGGCAAGTACTAGAAACTGCCCCCACAGCTACCGGAATCTATAACCATCACTTGCAACGCCATTGGGTGATATTGGAAGAACATCCAGAATTATTAATCGCCCTTAAATCTGTCATGAATGCTACTGAGCCAGTGTCATTAAAACCTAATGTTACTTATCAGTTAAGCAGTATGGGGCTAATTAAACAGTCAGGGAATAATGCGATATCAGGCTGCGAACTATATCGACAGTCTTACCTAAAAGAATAACTATATGGGGTTTTGAGATTGACGTGATTAAAAAGCCACGATTAAAAAATAGCTTTCGTTGTGAACAAGTCGATTCAGAAGGTATCTTTTTATTGTCAGAAACAGAGACAACATTTTTAAGCAATCCTTTGTTTCAAAAGTTAATCCCTTTGATTGATGGCAAACTTACTGAGGAAGAAATTGTTGACCAACTCTGCAAGGAATTACCAGAATCTTATATTTACTATGCCCTGATGGATCTGGAGCAAAAGGGACTTATTGTTGAAAATGAACGAGTTTTAGATCCGAACTTCGCTCTATTTTGCGAGTCTTTACTTGTTGACGCACAAGATGCACACAAGCAACTGCAAGCAATTCGAGTTGAACTCAGAGCTTTGGGGGCTTTATCCTGCAAAAAATTGAGCGATAGTTTAGAGCGATCGCATATCCAAGTTGTTGATAACGGAGAGATTGAAGTTGTTTTAACAGACGACTATTTACGAGGGGAATTAGGAGCAATTAATCGAGCCAATCTCGAAAAATCCCGACCTTGGATGTTGATTAAACCTGTGGGAACTTTGCTGTGGATCGGCCCCATCTTCCGTCCTGGAAAACTGGATGTTGGGAATGTTTAGCCCAGCGATTGCGAAACAATAGACCCTCGGAAGGATTTATCCAGCGACG
>JAAUOQ010000305.1 GCA_012034795.1 Leptolyngbyaceae cyanobacterium CRU_2_3 | reverse complement strand
CTGAATGCTCCGCTATGTGAGACTAGGCGTGTATTGCAGGGCTACTGAAACTCTGCGCTCTAGGTCGGGGAAAGCCCCCGGCTTCTAGCCGTGGGGAAGCTTACGACACTTCCAGTTCTGCAACTCTACGAACGTTCGGAATTGCACCAGAGGTCAACGCTGTGTAGAGATCAAGCAAATTTTCTTTTAGCTCTTCCTCACTCTCACCCTGAGTCCAGCAGTCAGGATACTCTTCGAGATATCCCAACCACCACTCATTGGCTTGCCAATAAGTATATTTCTTTTTCATTTGCTCTGCCGCCTCTGCATCTCTACTTTGACTCTCTGAAACCAGGATACATCAAACATCACAGCGATCGTGCTTGCTGCCAACTCTACTCCAGCCGAATATATTTCGTCACAATGCTCATCCATTTGCCCGTCATCGGTTCCGGCTGCAAGTTGCTCCATTCGCTCCATTCGTCCGCCTTGGCCACTGCTTTGAGATGCAGCGTATGAATCATTGCGATTACACCAGCACGGGAACCCACCAGCATCAGCCGGATAGGTTCGCGATCGCTTCGTGAAAATTGGAACTCGCTGGGGGGCAGGTGGGTAGAGTCAGGGCGATCGGATTGGAAGTCTTCAGTCATGGGTTTCAATGTCTAGAATAATGTTGTCTACATAGACAACGTAACATAAATTGTGGTCTAGTTAGACAACATTTACGAGCTTGCCATCCTTTGACACGATTGGGGCATGGGAAGGGCAAGTCAGGCGCTAAAACGGGTTCTAGAAAAATTTGGCATCAGCCAGAACAAACTGGCGGTAGCGCTAGGTATCGACCGCTCTGCTGTATTCAAGTGGGTGCATGAGCAGCGAGAACCGACCTCTGAGACAATTGTCGAGATTGTTAAGACTCTGAAGCAAATTAACCCAGATGCGGCACAGGAGTTTGTCCAGCTTTACCTGGGCAATCTTTTAGAAGATCAACAGGAATTGGGGGATGAATAGGAGGAGCGATCGCTTTGCCGAATGCCTTTCATCCTCAATTACCCAGTCGAGATTACCCAGTCGAGAAAGTATAGAATTGAGGCAATGTCAACGAACAAAGAATTGAGTGGTTCTGCAATGAGCACACTAGCCAAGTGGTCTGTAGACGACTATCATCGGATGGTCGAAGCGGGAATTCTGCGCGATCGCCAGGTAGAGTTGCTCGCAGGCGAAATTGTTGAAATGAGTCCAGAAACCCCCATCCACTACAACACCACCAAACGGGGCGCAAAATACCTGGAACAACTGCTGCGCGATCGAGCCGATGTCCGCTTTAATGGGCCAATTACCTTATCCGACTCTGAGCCAGAACCCGATATTGCAATTGTCCGACTGCCTGAATCGGCTTACAATCAGCATCATCCCAGACCCGAAGATATTTTTTGGCTTGTGGAAGTTGCCAAAACCAGCCTGAAGAAAGACCTTGAACTGAAAGCGGCTCTCTATGCGGCCGCCCAAATTCCAGAGTATTGGGTGTTAGATTTATCGACACAGCAAATCATGGTGTTTCGAGATCCTCAACCCGATCGATACCTGCGGGTAGAAACCCTGGGGGCAGGAACCCTCAGACCGTTAGCTTTTCCAGATATTCAAGTAGCGATCGATCAGCTTTGGAACCGTTAGCGCGATCGCCCTTGACCTCGCCAACCATGCAAATTCTCCTAGTCGATGATGAAGTAGAACTCACTGAACCCTTAAGCCGAATTTTGCGGCGGCAAGGATATGGCGTTGAGGTGGAGCATGATGGGCTAGGCGGCAGCCAACTCGCTGCCCAGGGCAACTATGATCTGCTGATCTTGGACTGGATGCTGCCCCACAAACGGGCTTAGAGATTTGCCAGGAGTTGCGATCGCAGGGCGACACAACCCCAGTGTTATTTTTGACTGCCAAAGACACAGTGGACGATCGCGTTTCAGGTCTGGATGCCGGAGCCGATGATTATTTGATCAAACCCTTCGAGTTACGGGAGCTATTAGCGCGGGTGCGGGCCTTACTACGTCGTCCGCCTACACTGGAATCTTCTCCCCCTCAGCGTCTACGAGTAGAAGATTTAGAAGTAGATCTCGATAACCAGTTGGCCATTCGGCAGGGACGGGCGATCGAGCTATCAGACAAGGAAAGTTTGCTGCTGGCTTATCTGATGCAGCATTCTAACCAGTTGCTCACCCATGAGCAGATCTATGCCCAAGTTTGGGGCGAAGGCGAAAAAGCCAGTAGTAAGCCTGGCAGTAATGTACTGGCAGCGCAAATTCGGTTGCTGCGCCGTAAAATTGAGGCACCAGGAGAACCCCCCTTAATTCACACAGTTTATGGCAAAGGATACCGTTTTGGATCGCATAGTGAGATGGAGTTGGGATAAACTTTTACCCGATTCTCAATGCTTTCATCCCACATCTTCGGGGTCAATTGATGCACTGACGACTGCTTTGAGCTTGCCATAAAATTCAGGCGGTGCTTCTGTGTTGGGCACAAATTGATGAATCTCCTCCACATACACCCGACTGACCGCTAGTTTCACCCACTTGGGCTGAGCGATCGCCTCTGATTGCAACTCTATGATTGGTTTGAAGGCTTGGATCGGCAGATCTCTAGAAATTGGTTGTGAGGTCTGTTCAAAGCTTCGCAGCTTCAAGAACGCAAGCGACTCTTCAGAAGACAGTAGCTTAAGGCGATCGCTAAACGACTGAATGGCACCCTCTGAGGAAGTGGATTCTGGCAGATCTGAGAGATTCGAGCTATCCATCTCTGATTCTGGCAAGCCCGTTTCTGGCAAGCCTGCTTCCGGTAAACCTGATTCTTCCTTAGCAGCAACATCAGCAGGTTCTACAGGTTCTACAGGTTCTACAGGTTCTATAAAGCTCGGCAATTCGTCTAGCTGTCGCAGTGCAGGTTGAGACTCAATATTTGAGTGCTTCACCCTTGCTCTTGAAGGAAGAGATGCGACAGGCTGAGGTAATGAGGTTAACAAATTTCTAGAAAACCGACCTCGAATGATTCGCTCAAACTCGTGATTAAAGTGGTAAATTGGCTGCCCACGCCGTTGCCAAAACCGCAAAATTTGCTCAACAGAAACTGCTTTATATCGCCCCTGATAGAGCGCTTCGACTAGCGAAAACCGCACCCAATCGGCAGGGTATTGAGACAGCCAAACGCTGACCAATATATCTACGGTAAACCCATTCAAATCGAAGCTGAAGCGAGTCAGCAAATCAGCTACATCAGTAGCAGCATCTTTGACCAATTCTTGCATGACTGAAACATCATAGGAGGACAAGACTCCAATTCATCACCGGGGAAAAGAGACTTTGTATGGACTACTTCATAAACCCCTAAAGTTTGCTAAAAGTAGGGTCGCTCAAAGTAGAACTCTAGAATCTCACATCGCTGCACACCACACTTCCCTAATCTGGCATATTTAGTGTTCTATTACCAGCCAATCGGCATGAGAACCCACTCAAAATTTCGCGTAGTGACAACCTACATCGCAGTTTTAGAACTAACCGTCGGTAGGAGTAACCCCATTAGAAACGTTGGGTGCATTAATTCCAGAGAAGCGACCTGGATCGCCAAACCAGTTGAAGTCATTAATTTGTAGCGTCAGAGAAGCAGATTCGCGAATGGGGCTGAAGTTAAAGACGATCGAATAGGTTCGGCGGACATATTCCAGCGTGTAAATCGTATCAATGGTTCTGGATTGGTCTAAGCTGAGCGAGGTTTGAATGCCAAATCGAACTGGACCATAAATCTGCTGCGTAAATCCTAGGGTCAAAACTTGTTGATCGGCAACGCGATCGAATAAAAACGGTGATTCTCCGCTTAAAACCGTTTGAGAATAAGAAATTTGGAAAGCAGTGAAATCCAAAAACGGTCGAGAGAAGTGGCCAAACTGTCCCAATAAGGAGATAGAACCTGAAAGGCTAGCTTGCGTATCGCCACTGCTGTAAGCACTAAACCCACCCCGTAAAGAAGTATTGATTAGTACAAAGGGAACCACTGGATTAGGGTAAACCGGAGTCCTTCAGTGGCAGTAGGCGGCAGAGGCGTACCCGCCCACAACAGAAAGGCGCGTCCCAAGTTGGCATTAATTTGGTAGCGGGTTAAATCAATCCGATCGTTAGTTCGCACGGCAGGCAAAAGATCGATCCGATCGGTTCGAGAATTAATCAACTGTACACTTGCCTGATAATCCAGCCCAATTCCAGTATTGCCCAACCTATAGCGCGGTGAGTCTAGAAACAACCCAAGGCTACTTTGAACATTTTGGAACCCCAATGAGCCGTTGAATAGACGATTGCGGAAGGTGTAGCCCGCAGTCAACGTATAACCACCACCTAGGAGTTGCTGGACGCCCAAATTGGCCCGCAAATTATCGTTGACTTGGTCTAAGTCGAGGCTTGTGAGTACTGCTTCTCCAAAGACCGTGGTAGTCGGGGAAAACTGGACATTTAACCGCGATCGCAATCCATAGCTAGAGCCAGTAAAGAAGTCTCCCTGATCCAGAGCACGCTGGAGCAAAATTTGGGGCGTAATGCTAAACTGCGCTGTCGGCGTAGAGAGAATATCAAAGGTGCGTTCAATAAAGAAGCCACCCCGATCTTCTTGATCAAAGCCAAACTGCACCAGGGCGGGATTGCGTCGCCGGTTGTCAAAGACTACGCGATCGCGCAGCAACGGCAGCGAAAAGCCTTGATCAAACACCACGCGGGGGTTGCGGGCCCGCAGTTCACTGCGGGTTTGGGTCAGGCGAGTATAGGTCAGCAGCGGCGTGCGGATTTCTAATTCAGGCGGTGAGAAAGGATCATTCGTCAACCGAACGTTGGTGGCTACCACGTTGCCATCGGCCGTAAAATCTGCCCGCTCTGCCTCAAAGCGTAGGCGGTTAACCTGTCCGCCAACCCCACTCCGATTCGTCTGGTTACCGCTCGACAGACCAAAGGTAAATCCGCCACGGCTTCCCGCCACTTGTAAGGGCTGAGATGCAGTGACCTGGCTACCTACCGACTGTGTCGGATTGGCTGTTGTGCCAATAGCTGGGGGTGGCGTAGGAGAAAGATCAGTTCCAGCAGTGGCTAAATCCAGTTGCCCAGAGGCTGCAAAGATTGTTCCATCTCCCTGGACAAAATTATACTCAAAGCGATCGCCCTTCAAAACCTGCTGTCCCTGGATCAACGTCACATTGCCTTGGGCCACAGCAATCCGATTGGGGAGATTCACCTGTATCCGATCGGCAGTTAGCACAGATTGACGGAACCGCATCACCGCATTGCCTTCACCCGTAAAGACCTGCTGAAGCTGGTCAAATTCCTGGCGATCGGCGTTCAGTTCAACGACTTCAGTGACAGGAGGCTGACCTCCAGGCGGCAAGTTACCTGGAGGCGTGCCCGGTGCGGGAGGCGTTCCTGGTGCGGGAGGCGTTCCTGGTGCGGGAGGCGTTCCTGGTGCGGAGGGAGTTTGTCCTTCAGTGGGTGGAGAGCTATTGGGTTGAGGGTTGGGTTGAGGGATGGTG
>JAAUOQ010000304.1 GCA_012034795.1 Leptolyngbyaceae cyanobacterium CRU_2_3 | reverse complement strand
TTTTAGCAGCGGCGGCTCAACGGCTTAAGCGTTCCTGATGCCCGAAATTTGCGTAGCGCGTTTGGGGGGGATGAGTTTGCCGTCATTACTACCCCAAGTTCAGGCAACCTATGACGCAATTCAAATGGCAGAGAGGCTTCAGCAACTTCTAGCCCTGCCGTTTAACCTAGACGGACATGAAGTGTTTACGACCCTTAGCGTGGGTATTGTGCTCAGTTCGCCCCATTACAACGAGGCAGAGCATATGTTAGGGGATGCCGACACGGCTATGCATCGTGCCAAAGCCCTAGGCAGAGCAAAATACCAAGTGTTTGAGCGAACGATGCGCACACGCATGTTACTGAAGCTTCAGCTTGAAAATGATTTGCGGCGTGCCATTGCTCAGGGTGAACGTCATGCAAATCTGATAGGCATGATATCGAGCGAATTCCCAGCCGCAATATGGCAAAACTCCAGTCTTGATCGTCTAGCTGTGCCTACCAAAGTTCCAGGGGTACATCAAGAACTGCAACTATACTACCAGCCTATTGTTTGCCTAAAGACGGGACTGATTACTGGGTTTGAAGCCTTAGCGCGGTGGAAACATCCTGAACAAGGATTCTTGTCACCTACACAGTTTATTCCCTTAGCAGAGGAAACAGGACTGATCATTCCGCTGAGTTGGTGGGTTTTGCGATCGGCATGTCGCCAAATGCGACAGTGGCAAATTGCTTTTCCAGCACAAAACTCTCTCACGCTGAGTGTCAATCTCTCTAGTCAGCAGTTTGCTATGCCAGGTTTGGTTGAACAAATTCAACAGATCCTACGCGAGACAGCTCTAAGCTCTGCCAGCTTGAAACTAGAGATGACCGAAAGCATGGTGATGGAAAATGCCGACTGTGTCGTAGACATGCTGTACCAGATTCGGGCGCTAGGAATTCAGCTAGCCCTTGATGACTTTGGCACGGGCTACTCTTCATTGAGCTATCTACCGCGTTTTCCCCTCAATACCTTAAAAATCGATCGCTCTTTTGTGAGCCAAATGGATATCTGTGTTGACAGTTTGGAGATCATTCGTACTATCTTGGTATTAGCCCGTAATTTGGGCATTGATGTGACGGCAGAAGGCGTGGAGACGGCTGAGCAAAATATGCAATTGCTAGAGATGGAGTGTGAGTTTGGGCAAGGCTATTACTTTTCAGAACCCCTGGAAGCAAAAGCCATTACCCAGCTTTTGGAACGGCAGCAACCCTAATTTTCAAAATCTTTACAAAGTTTTACTTCCGATAGAGTTTTCCCCAACAATTCCCCATGATTTCCCCAAGCGGCTCAGAGTTTTCCACAGGACTGGTTGGAGTTTTCCACAGGAGATCACCACACTGCTTAGGCTTGCCGATTTTCTGGGGAATAACTGGCTTGGTTTCATTCATCTCAAAAAATCTGAAGTTTTATTAAGTCTTACGTAACAAAATTTGCCCTCAAAGCCTCATTCTTTCGTTAAACTGCTTTGCGACTTGGTTGACTTACTTAATGTTTTGGCATTGACAACACTCCCCCCCCAATGGCGCAAAATGATGCGACCTACTATATTGAAAGCGCTTCGACTCAAGTCAGCTTCCCCTCAAGCCTCTGGCTAGTTAGGAAGGCAAGGCCGGAGTTTAGCTCGGCGCTGCTTTTTGCTGCAATTTTGCGGCAATCTTGTTGCCGCCTTAGTAGAGAGTTGCCCTGTCCATAACGTCATCCATTCCATCAAAGAGGTTCCCATGCACGCAACCGTCAGCATCCTGGCAGAAATCCCGGAAGAGCTACATGAATCGCTTCAGAGCTATCTGGAAACGCATCCTGATTGGGATCATGATCGAGTCTTCTGTGCGGCTCTGTCACTTTTCCTACTGCAAAATGGCAGCAGTAATACCCCTGATGCTTCTCGCAGCTACCGTCGAGCTGCGAGAGTCTATTTGGATACTTTGTTTAAGCACGCCGTTTAAGCAACGCTGCTTTAGCACCCTGTTTTAGCCATTGTGGAAGCACATTATCGTGAAGTCCTACTGTGGCAGGTTCTCAAGTTAAGATTTGAGTCCAAGATATAAAAACGCATGAGCCAAACGCTTGAGCACAGCGGAAGCAGCCAAATTTGCCTGTTGAGGAGTTAACGATTGGGAATCTCAGAATGTGATCTGTGCGAAGCATTCCTAACGACTTGTAACACTATGGGCTGTTCGCAAGTGCTGAAAGCAATGGCGGTGACCTCTCTCGGTAGAATAAGGATCAGGTTTTAAAAAGAGATCGATCCATGACATACCTCTGGTTTAAAGCGTTTCATATTGTAGGTATAGTGTCCTGGTTTGCAGGCATGTTCTATTTACCCCGTCTATTTGTTTACCATGCTGAAGCGAATGAACAGCCAGAAGCCGTTCGCAAGATCTTGCAACAGCAATACCAAGTAATGGAAAAGCGACCTTTATCACATCATCATGATGCCTGCGATGGTTTTGACCATAGTCATGGCGATCGCCATGATCATTGAGGCTCCAGATCTTCTCAAACAAACTTGGCTGCATGTCAAATTGGGGCTGGTCTTAGTTCTCATGGGGTACCACCACTTTTGCGGCCGCCTTATGAAAGAAATGGCAGCAGGCAAGTTTCGCTTCACCGGACAGCAGTTTCGCTGGTTCAATGAGTTTCCGACCGTTCTGTTTGTCATTGTGGTGCTGTTGGCAGTCTTCAAAAACAGCTTCCCCACTTCTGCGGCGTCTTGGAGCGTTGTGGGTATGATGGCGGCTATGGCAGCAATTATTCAGCTATATGCCCGTAAACGGCGACTGGAGAGCGAAAAGCAGGGAACTGAAATCAAGATGGGTGCAAAAGGCTCTGCCTAGTTGCTCCACTCCTGTAATGCAATTGCCACCCCTTGTTTTAAGGAACGCTCTAAATTATCTTGAGCCGCTAGCATCTGGAGTTTTTCATAGGCTGCTTGCGGCTCTAGTTGTTTTAGAGCCGCAATCGCATGAAACCGCACACTCGCATGAGGATCTCCCAAAAGCTGAATCAGCGTATTCAGGGCTGGTAACTGACCTAAATGTCCGAGGCTAAGGGCAATGGCTTGCTTACCTGGAATTGTGCGAGCGATCGGGTGTTTTGATTGCAAGATCTCGATCAAGATGAGGGCGGCCTGTGCTTTGGCCTCTGCTGAGTCTACTCGCCCTAAAACTGTCAGGATTTCCCGGTCAGTCAATAGGTGGTCTGGAGGATGCGGAGTCATAGATGGGGTAGAG
This sequence comes from Leptolyngbyaceae cyanobacterium CRU_2_3, assembly GCA_012034795.1. GTDB lineage: Bacteria > Cyanobacteriota > Cyanobacteriia > Elainellales > Elainellaceae > Drouetiella. Next base: position 2,319 of record JAAUOQ010000304.1, on the reverse strand, counting down.
TATTCTGTCTGACATCTTTCTAAAAACAGAGATAAACAATTTAGGGCTTCGGAGGTACCAATCCAGGCTAAGGCTCGGATAGTCTCCACTTGCAGCCGCATAGGGGTATGGGGGGATTGTAAGATGCGGGACAGTCCTTGAACGGCTGTGTTCGTACCGATACGTCCTAGTGCGATCGCAGTTTGCCGACAAACCTCCAGATTAAGATCCCACAGCAACGGCGTTAACCGTTCAGCCAAATCCTGCCGATCCTGTAGAGTGACAGGTCGCCCCAAAGCTACAACGGCAGCTTGCCGAACCTGGGACTCTGGATCTTGTAAGGCATCCAGGAGAGCCGCAGAAATATCAGGGTGTTGAAAATCTTTCAGCGCCTCGATCGCCACCACTCGCAAACTCGGTGAGGCATGATTAACTGCCTGGAGCAGCGACGGTACGGTGTCCGGGTCACGGATTTGCACAAGGGATTGAATCGCCAGGGGATAGGTAGATTCATCGTTCAGCAATGTTTGCAAGGGAGCAATTGCCTTGACGCCCAAACTCGATAGTGCAGTTGCTGCCATATTTGCCACTTCTTCGTGAGCACCATCGCGGATCAAATTCACCAGCGCCTCGATCGCACTGGGATGTTCTAGGGTGCCAAGGATACGGGCAATAAACCAGGTCAGTTCCCAATCTTCAGAGTCTTCATGTTGGAGTTTTAGGAGTTGAAGGAGGGGAGCGATCGCAGCTTCTCCAAAACCAGAAATGAGCTTGGCTGTATCCCAGCGGCTCTGGAAATCACCGAGTTTCAAGTCGGTTATGGCTGCATTTACACTGGCATTTACACTGGCACTTACACTGGCATTTACACTGGCACTGGCAGGATCAGACATATTTTCCAATGGTGTTTATGGAAATTTTCAATTGAGTGCGCCTGGATGAATCGCACTACATTAACCTATGCTACGTTTAATCCTGCCCAGTTACTGACCCGGTAAATTTTGATCAAGAGGCATTCACTAAAGAAGTGGCACTCGCTTGAAACCCTGCCTTCATCAGTGCTGTAACCGCTGCTTGATGATCTTGTACCCGGAACTGGGCACCTAAACGGACTAGCTCACGGCGATCGCCCCCTGTAATCACAGCAATCACCAAAATCTTGCTTTTCTCTTCCTCGCCCCTCTGTTCCAGCAAGATAGTTCTCAAATGGTGCTGTTTAACCACATCGCCAGCAGTCTGTGGCCCTAGTTCCACCATTACCATCCGCACATCATCCACGGGTTCGGCATCTTCGACAATGAACTGTGTGCGATCGTCCCGCCTGTCTACTTTGCCCCACATCATCAGCCGAGCATCGACTTGCAGCAAATTGCCAATTCGCTCAAAGGTTTTGGGAAATGCCACTGCCTCAGCTTGACCGCTCAAGTCTTCAATTTGCAAAGCCATCATTCGATCGCCCCGCTTGGTGACAATGGGTTTAACAGTGCTGACCATAACGATCGCGCTCAACAGCATATTGTCTGGCTTATCGTTGAGGTCGCTGAGGTTAATCGGTGCCAACATTTGGGCCGCTTGCTGCACATAGGTGGCAATGCCACCGATCGCCGTATCCGGTGGATATTCATAACTGACAAATGCAATTTTCATGAGTCTAACCTTGGATCACTAGAGAAGGTTGATAGCTGAGCAACTCACAACCCTGGGCCAAACGAGTAATGCCATGGTCACTGCGATAGGCCCACATTGAGTCTTGAATAATCGACGGCTGGACCTCAAATTGCAGTACATCTTCAGCCGCGAGGTAGGTATCGGATCGTTCGATCGATATAAGAAAATGCTCATACGATAGGAACCTGGAAAGAGGGATATCCGGCCCAGATCAAACCGAATTTCCACCTCGTCTTTGAGTGCAAATGGCGTAATTCCTTCTTCCACTGTACAAAGGCTAGATACCAACGTTCCAATGTCATCATAGATCCGCACTACCACTGCACAATCACTAAGCGGACTATGGGCATGAAGCTGAAGTCGTAGGCTATGCTCGCGATCGAAGATTGGCGATCGGGTCGGACAACGATCCAGATCTTCCAATGCCGCATCAGTTAAGGCGATCCCATAGGAGCTTACAGTCCCAATCGCATCTTGATTGGTCGTTGCACTATTGAGGTAATGTTTTACCCCCGCTTCAGCGCTACCGGAAAAGACCAGTTCTCCGCGCTGTAACATAATCGCCGAATCACATAACTGCCGAATTGCCGCCATATTGTGACTGACGAACAACACCGTCCGTCCACCTTGGGCCACATCTTTCATCTTGCCCAAACATTTATTTTGGAATTG
>JAAUOQ010000303.1 GCA_012034795.1 Leptolyngbyaceae cyanobacterium CRU_2_3 | reverse complement strand
GGGCACGGTTTGGGGTTGGCTGTTGGGGCGCATTCTCGATCGCCCATCTGCGTGTCTATGGCGATCCAGTGCAGGCCAGGCAGTTCATAGAACCTCTAGCAGATCACCTGTGTAACCACGGCACTGGTAGCCTCAGCGAAATTTTTGACGGGGATGCCCCGTTTCAGCCTCGCGGTTGTGTGGCCCAAGCTTGGACCGTCGCAGAAGTGCTACGGTCTTGGATCATGATGGAGCGAGAGAAAGCTGGATGACTGGATGACTGGATGACTGGATGACTGGATGACTGGATGAATCAAGAGAGAACAAAGCACTCAGAGGCAAGTGTCAGAAGTAAGTATCAGAGGTAAGTATCAGCAATGGTGACAGTCTGGCTAATTCGGCATGGCGAAAGTACCTCAAATGCAGGGTTGCCCAGTGCTGAACCTACTGCAATGACCCAGTTAACCGCAAAAGGACAGGCACAGGCAGAAATCTTAGCGCGATCGCTCCCTCAACCCAATTTGATTGTGACTTCGCCCTACTTACGCTCAAAACAAACGGCACAGCCTTTGATCCAGCGCTTTCCTAACTGCCCCCAAACCGAATGGCCAGTGCAAGAATTTACTTACTTGCCAGCCACCATCAATCAGACGACCACTCACCAAGAACGGCGGAAACTGCGAGAGGACTATTGGGAAAAATGCGATCCCACTTGTGTAATGGGTGAAGGAGCAGAATCGTTTGCCGAGCTGATCGATCGCACCCGGCTGATGCAGTCTACTATTGCGCTGCTCGATCCAGGTTTGGTGTTGGTGTTTAGTCATGCTGTGTTTATCCGGGCAGTATTGTGGGTATTGCTGTCCCCACAAATTGAGATGACGGCTGAAGGAATGCAAAGATTTCGCATGTTTATCCGGGCATTTAGAGTGCCTAATGGCTCGATCGTCAAACTCCAGGTTCAAGATGGGGTGGTGTTTTCTAGCGGGGTACTCACGTCACATTTGCAAGAATCCACTCTTGAACCTCAGTTACTTAATCCTCTAGGCTAGGAGTATGTTCTGGAGGGCGATCGATGGCATATGGCTGACCCCGACAAAAATCTGATCAAAATTGAACCTGGAACGCTGCTGCTGATTGTAGTTGCGCTGCTCCTTTTGCCTTTGCTAATTACAGGATTCCTTTCGCAGTAGCAGATTGAACTATCCTTATGAGGACAGAGCTAATCAGAGGGTTCTTTGACAATTAATCTCTTCAATGTGACCCAATCGCCCTAGAATAGTACCTTGGCAAGGCTTGGCTCTGCACCTGTTCTCTATCCCCCACCCCCCTGCTGCTTGTGAAGGTCTTTATTTTCCATACTCCTGAACTGATCCCTACAGATTACACACCCGACTGTGCGATCGCCATTGACGTATTACGAGCAACTAGCACAATGGCAACGGCCCTGGCTGCCGGAGCGGAAGCCGTCCAAGTGTTTAGCTCAATGGATGAACTAATGCAGGTGAGCGAACAGTGGACACCCGATCAGCGTCTACGGGCTGGAGAACGGGGTGGGGCAAAAGTAGCAGGATGTGACTTGGGCAATTCTCCCTTAGACTGTACCCCCGAACGGGTAGGCGGCAAGCGGCTGTTTATGAGTACCACGAACGGCACTCGCTGCCTTACGCAAATTCAAACCGCTAAAACGGTTTTGGCGGCTGCACTGGTCAACCGAGCTGCGATTGTCCATTATTTGCTGAGCCAGCGTCCCGAAACAGTCTGGCTAGCAGGATCGGGCTGGGAAGGCAGTTTTTCGCTAGAAGATACAGTTTGTGCAGGGGCAATCGTCCATTCACTAAGTAGCAATCCCGCAATTGGGATCTCTTCTTTGGCAGAAATTGCTGGAAACGACGAAGTCTTTGCCGCCGTCGCCCTCTATAGTCAATGGCAGCATAACCTTCTGGATCTGCTCTGTCATGCTAGCCACGGACAGCGCCTCCTGCGGTTAGACTGCCTAGACGATCTAAAATACTGCGCCCAAACCGATATTTTAGAGGTATTGCCGATGCAACGTGAACCAGGCGTTTTGATTAAAGGTTAGAACATCTGAGATGTCTCACCTTTTGGTTTGGGAAATCTAGAAATTAACGATCGCATCCGCAGGATTATCAGTCCAACGAGACTCCGCTAAAACGGCTTGGCGAAAGTCTGTATTTTTCAGGATGGCTTGAGAAAAATTGGCTCCGGTCAGGTCTGCACCCCGAAAGCTGGTACCCCAGTGAGCAAACAACGTTCTACCCAGGTTGCGGATGGAGTGTTGTCGTCTCAGTGTCCGCCAACCTACATAAGCACTGAGCAGCATCACGGTTAAGGCAATGATTACAGCCGCCACTGATGTATGGGTCAGCAAAATCGCTATCAAAAACGTAACTCCAAAGGTGGACACTACTGCCCAACCGATGCGGGTATTGATCGATATGCGCGCCACGATCGCCATAATCGATGCGATCATCGTAGCAGCCGCAACGCAGAAGTCAATCACAATAGCAATGGCAATTGCCCCCGCAACAGGGATAGCAATGGGATGGACGAGCGCAGCGGCAAAGGACAGTGCCAAGGCCAGCGCAAAAACGTTGAACCCCGCAGTAATCCCTTTTTGGAGCGAAATCCACAGAAATCCGACATGGACAACCAGCGCCAGCATCTTAGCCGGAATTTCTAGGGCATTGGCGTAAAACTGTAGCCCGATCGTCGCTCCGATAAATCCTGCTAAAGCGCCCAGCAAGCCTGTACTGAGCAACAGGCAACACGAGACAATAGCTGTTTTGTCAATTTCTAACCCCGCTTGTGCCTGTTTGAAATTGGCATTTTGAGAATAGCGTTTCTGAAATTTGTGCCTCGAATGTCTGCCCCGCTGAAATCATAGCCAGACAAGTCTTGCCCCTGGAAAGATCGGCCCCGAAGATCTTGCTGACGGAAGCTTTTTCCTCCCTGTTCAACATTTCTAAATAGCTGTTCGTTGTTCATATCAGACCTCGCCTGCGCTTGATCAAATGACAATCTGATTGAATAAATCTACTTTGCTACAAAGCAGCATGGCAGATTTATCCATCACTTCACTCCTTTATGTATTGCTTCGTTACCTAAAACCTGCCTGAGACAATCTGCAATCCGTTGAGCTGCTCCTGCTTTACCCATACGACGCTTGCCATTTTCCCGAATCCATTGTAGTCGAGTTGCATCCTGTAGTAGCAATTGCACCTCCCTAGCCATATCCGTTGGGGACTTCACCAAAATAACCGAAATTCCCAGCAATCGGGTTTGAGCTTCGGCAAACTTAGCAGTAAATTGGGGTCCTCTCCCCGGCAAAATTAGGGCAGGTTTGCCCAGACCAACAAACTGTTCAGTGGCAGTTCCTGACATGGCGATCGCCAGATCCGCTTGATGCAAGCAATCATTAAAAGCAGACGTCAGAACCAATGTGGAAGTTCCTTGCTTGAGGACTGGCATAGGCGAAGGAGCCAGGAGTTGCCAACCCTGAGACTCCAGCATGGGGTGCAGTGCGCCGAGATCAAGACTAGGAGCGATCGCCGCTAGAAACAATAATTTTTCTGACACAAACTCCTTTTGTACGGCTGCCACCGCCTGGAGCATCGTTTGCCAATTTTCGTAGGCTTCTGGCACCCTAGAGCCAGGCAGCAGGACGCAGGTCAAGCGATAATCCCCTCTTTGAAAATGATCTGCCTGAAAATGATCTGCCTGAAAACCTTGACCCGACGGCTCTAACCCATCCATCATCGGATTACCCAAATCAAACGCTGGAATCTTCCATTGCTGGAGCACTTCTGCCGTCAGCGTATCTCTGGGAAACACTGCCCGACAGCGAGAATGTTGCATCAGCCAACGCTCCCAGGGTAAATAGACTGTCCAAACGAACGCTCTAGTGTGTCAAACCACCGATGGCCGAGGCAGTACCCCCTGCTCATTGCGAAGGTAATATTCTGATTTGGCCGTTCCCACAAATGCATAAGGTGCCCCACTCCAGTAGGCAAACAGGAGCGGCACAATATCGCCTACGGCTAAAACCATGCCGCCCTGCTTGGCCCAGTCTCGCACGGTTCTAAGCTGGGTTCGCGTCAGTTGCAGCAAGCCACCCTGTACATCTCGTGCCAACTGCCGCCCATCCATATAAATGAATCCTCCCGACGGCATCGTTTTAACTGCACCTGCCAATGGGATTCCATGATGAGTGTAAACTTTGCCTTCGCCCACAATCGGCAGAGCTAAGATTTTAGGAGGCTCAGGCTGTTGCTGAAGGGCTAGGATAATGCGAAGGGCGATCGCATCTTCACCATGACCATTGCTGAGGCAGAGTAGTTTCATGTGGGCAGGCCCTTGGAGAGATAAACGTGCGAATATTCTTTCAGATGCTCAATTTAACCAGATGCTCAATATTAAGCAGATGCTCAATTTAGCGCAGTTCCTCCGTTCAGAATTACAGTAGGCTGGATTTGGACTTTGATGTATAGACAATGACCACAGGGCTGGTCCTAATTTTGGCAGTATTGGTACTAGGCGGGGTGATCGCAACCGTGGGCGATCGCCTAGGTACCAAAGTCGGCAAAGCACGGCTGACTTTATTTAATCTCCGGCCGCGCAAGACGGCAACGCTGATCACGATCCTCACGGGTGGGATTATTTCAGCATCCACTTTAGGAATTTTATTTGCCGTCAGCGACCAACTGCGAACGGGAGTGTTTGAGCTAAAAAAAATTAGGATGATCTTAAATCCACGCGGGAACAGCTAACGCAAGCCAAATCTGAGCAGGAAAAAGCTGGCGACCAGATCCAAAAGTCCCGTGAGCGATTGAGAAAAGTCCGCGAGCGGCTAGAGCGAATTAATCAATCCTTGCAAACTGCCATTGATAAACAAGCCCGTACCGAAGGACAACTCAATCGTACCCAGTCGCAGCTGCAACAGACTCAATCTAACTATCAACAGGCTCAGACGCAGCTCGGTTCTATCTCCCAGCAGGCAGCTAGCCTCAAGTCCGAAATTCAGCAGCTTCAGAGCGATCGCCAAGAACTTGTTCGTCAACGCGATGCCGTTCGAGTGCAAATTGCCCAACGCGACCAGGAAATTGCCCAACGCGATCGCGCAATTGCCACACGAGAGGCACAGCTTCAGCAGCTTGAGGTGCAGCGCACCGCCCTGCAACAGGAAATTGACCTTCTCGATCAGCAGTTCCAAGCCCTTCAGCAGGAATATCAAGACCTGCGCCAGGGTAATGTTGCCATTCTCCGCAACCAAACCCTGGCTGCTGGGGCTGTGCGGGTTAATGACCCAACCACCGCTCAACAGGTGGTGAATCAACTCTTGCAGGCAGCCAACAGCCGCGCTGCTCAGCGCCTGCGTCCTGATATGCCGGAGGTGACAGAGCAAATCCTACAAGTCACCAAAGCTGAAGTAGAACAAGTCATCAATCAGATTCAAGACGGGAAGGTGTATGTGATTCGCATCCTGTCAGACGGAAACTACGTGGTAGGCGAGTCGCGGGTACTGTCCGGGCAAGAGGACGGGGTACAAGTGACGATCAGCGCCATCCCTAATGAGCT
>JAAUOQ010000302.1 GCA_012034795.1 Leptolyngbyaceae cyanobacterium CRU_2_3 | reverse complement strand
GCCATCACCCTGTCCTGTGGGTCCCCAGCCTGGGTCTGCCTCACGCACACCTACTACCGGACGCCACACATTGTAATAATATTTTGAATGCCAGCACTGAATACCAGCATCTGCCATTGCCATATTCACTAAGGCAAATAAGCGTGCATTTTGAGCCAGAGTATTGCCTTTTTGCATAGCAATGACTCGAACAATTTGATTATATAAGCGAGGCGGCACCCCAATTTTTTGTGCGCCATCGTAGGCCCAAAATAATCCAATAGTAGTTTCTTCAGGAGTGCGGGTACTGCCGTTCAGGCTGCCTTTTTCCTTAACATCATTAAAGTCTTGTGTGTACTGAGCACTGTCGAGTTCAGGTGGCTCAGTCGCCAAAAAATTGGTGATGGCAAAGGGCGTCACATTCCCCCAACCTGGGGTAAGAAATCCTTGCCCTGGATTGAGTGGATCAAGACGATGTTTGCCAGGTGCCTTACTGGGAGTATAAGGAACATTCACGGCTGATCCATCGGTTGTGCGGCTAAGCAACAAGGCATCTGCTACTTTTTGTCCCTGAATTCGACCCTGCTCAATGGCATCCGGCGCATCGGAAAGACAATCGAGAAATGTTTGATGAGCTTTCAGAAAAAATCAACTTGACTAGGATAAAGATTAGTCAATGTCACATAAGCGGCTTCCCCAATTGCCGCATCTTGAGAGGACGAAGGAGCAGGACAAGGTAGATGCATTAAGTAAGGCTTGAGGAGATTGGCAAAGCTGTTAAACGCATCATACATGGCTAAATGAACAATCGCTAAGGCGCGTGATGTCCGCGTCGGCCCAGCTTGATCGGGTATAGAAGGACTCCCAGTAAAGTCTCGTGCCACTGCCTCTAACGATATGTCGTTCCAAAAGAGAATTGAATCCATTTTTGGCTCTCCTAGGTATCTCTGCCAAAATACAGAGCTTTAATATGTCCCTATGATGAACCGTAGAAACATAACTGCCAGTACCCACATGGGTACTATTGTTTTACAGTTTTGGGGAGTAGATTTGGAGTTCCCAGGGTCGAGGTTGAGGGGTAGGGTTCTGGGGGAGTGGGTGCTTGAGGAGTGAGGCGTTTTAGGTAGCGATCGCCATAGAAATCAACCTCGCCACCTTTCTGATGAATTCACACTGGACTATGCTGCCAATATCAAAAGGAGATGGAGAACAACTATGATTTGCCCTCTTAAGATCTAATGCTCACACCTCTATAACAATGGACAAAAAAGGGAGACAAAAAAGGGAGGATCTGACAGATTTGCCGATCCTCCCGATTCAATCCAGAACTTGTTGGGGAGATTCTCTGAAGAGACGCGATGCGTTGCGTCTCTGTTTACAAGTTCAACTCACGAAACCCAGTTCACAAGATCCAGTCCACAAGACCCAGTCCACAAGAGCACTACTCTTAGAACCACTCGGCATGGAAGAATTCACCCCTGGGTTTGTCTGTCCGCTCAAAGGTGTGAGCGCCAAAGTAGTCGCGCTGAGCTTGAGTCAGGTTCTGGGGTAGACGATTGCGGCGGTAGCTATCAAAATAATCCAGTGAAGCGCTAAAGGCGGGAACTGGGATACCTAGCTTGGCCGCAGTGATCAGCACTTCTCTCCAAGCATTTTGGCGATCGAGAATAGTTTGCTTAAACTCTGGAGCCAACAGCAGGTTAGGCAACTGAGCGTTCTCATCAAAGGCATGCTTGATCTTGTTGAGGAAACGGGCCCGAATAATACAGCCACCCTTCCAGATGCGAGCACATTCGCCCAAGTTTAGATTGTAGTTGTACTGTTTGGAAGCTTTGGCCAGCAGCGCCATTCCTTGGGCGTAGGAGCAAATCTTCGAGCAGTACAGCGCATCCCGTACCTTACCAATGAAGGCTTGAGCATCGCCGTCATACTTGCCTTCGGGACCTGTGAGTTCCTTGGACGCAGCGACCCGTTCTTCTTTAATCGAAGAGACAATCCGAGCATTAACAGCCGCAATGATCGTAGGAATGCTGACCCCCAAATCGAGCGCTGTTTCCACAGTCCAGCGTCCGGTTCCTTTCTGTCCGGCAGCATCCATAATGAGATCGACTAAAGGCAAGCCCGTCTCTTCGTCGATCTTTGTGAAGATGTTGGCAGTGATTTCAATCAAGAAAGAATCAAGTTCTTCGGTAGCATTCCACTCAGAAAAGACTTGGTGCAATTGATTGTGATCTAGACCGATCGCATTTTTCAATAAATCATAGGCTTCTGCAATCAGTTGCATATCGCCATACTCAATACCGTTATGCACCATCTTGACGTAGTGACCTGCACCCCCTGGTCCAATGTAGGTGACGCAGGGCCCATCATCGACCTGGGCTGCGATCTTAGTGACAATCGGTTCGATCGCATCATAGGCTTCTTTGGTGCCACCTGGCATCAGGCTGGGCCCGTTGAGTGCCCCTTCTTCACCACCACTCACGCCCATACCAATGAAGCGTAGCCCAGTAGACTCAATGTCTTTGACTCGCCGTTCTGTATCGGTGTAGAGGGAGTTGCCTCCATCGATGATCATGTCGCCATCTTCCAGCAAAGGCTTCAGTTCTTGAATCACTGCATCAACTGGTTGCCCGGCTTTCACCATGATCATGATCTTGCGAGGGCGCTCCAGCGATTTCACCAAATCTTCTAGGGTGTGGGCAGCATGGAAGTTTTTACCCTGTGCCCGACTCGCCATAAATTCGTCAGTTTTTGCAGACGTCCGGTTATATACGGAAATGGGAAAACCATTGCGTTCGACGTTGAGCGCCAGGTTTTCGCCCATGACTGCTAGACCAATCAAACCAAAACTTTGTGTCATAGGACTCTGTCGATTCTCCGCTTTTACTCTGGATTACGTTGTGGAATCTGGATGATCGGTTGGGGATTGCACCGATCTCGACTCACACTTCACTTACAGCGTAGTCAACTTTTTGAAGAGAACAAGCCTACTGAAAGGTTTTCTTTATGCCCTTGCTAAAAATGGATAGAAAACCTAGAAATAAATATAAAATTTGCATTTTAAACTATGGGATCAAAGCATCAAGATTTACAGAATTAATGATAAGGAATGATTCAGAATGTGGTGGCTGCGATCGATTTATCTCAGGACAATGTAACCCATTTTTACTGTTATAAAATCACTTTACAGAGCAAATTCCTTAACTCAGGATAAGTAGAACTGTGATAAAAATTTAGTAGTCTCAACTACATAACAAATTTATAAGTTTTCCGGATGGTATTGAAGCATGAATTGATTCAATTTGGTGTGAATCCTGAAGGGATGCCCCAATGGATAATCAAGGCTCAGCATTTTGTAGTGTTCTGGCTCAATCAGGAGGCTTTGCTCAATCAGGGGGGGGTGGTTTTGGCGATCGCGGCCCTGCTAGATTACCTAATTGGCGATCCCTGGGGGTGGTTGCATCCCGTACAGGTGATGGGCTGGCTCATCCAACGTTACACTCAATTTTGCCTGAAACGCTTTGAAGAACCTACAATCCTGCGGATAGCAGGCATGATTTTGGCAATCGCCCTCATCCTGGGTAGTGGACTCACCGGCTGGCTGTTGGTTCGGGTCAGCACTTTAGTCCATCCGCTTGTAGGACTGGTGGCTAACACTATCTTGCTGGCAAGCTGTTTTGCCGGACGCAGCCTCAGAGCCGCCGCAGAGAATGTATTGCAGCCGCTTTCTCAGGATGATTTAGCCACTGCTCGCAGCCAGTTAAGGCTATATGTAGGACGCGATACAGAAGATTTATCAGACTCAGAAATTTTGCGAGCAGTGCTGGAAACCGTGACCGAAAACGCCATAGATGGGGTGATGGCTCCCTGGTTCTATGCGATCGCAGGTGCTTTTCTCCCTGGGGGCAGTGTACCACTTGCCCTGGCTTACAAAGCCGCCAGCACACTAGATTCAATGGTGGGCTATCGGGAAGCCCCCTACACCCACATCGGCTGGTTTAGTGCCCAACTGGAAGATCGGTTAACCTGGCTGCCCTGCCGTCTAACCGTCTTGACTCTGGCTTTACTCTCCAGCCAGCCGAGATATGTTTGGCAACTCTGTCAACGCGATGCTCCCCAAGACCCTAGCCCCAATGCCGGATGGAGTGAATGCGCCTATGCTGCCGTTTTAGGAGTGCAAATGGGTGGACTGAATCAATATAAAGGGGTTGAGAAACTTAAGCCACTGTTGGGTAATCCTATTCGTCCAATTACTGCTGATGTGATTCGGCAAGCAACCCAACTAACCCGGCGAAATGTTTTGCTTTGGCTGGCGATCGCTTTAGCCTGTGCTATGTGGCAATCCGGTTAAGTATCCTATCTCTTTCAGAATTTTGTTGAGCGATCGCTTAATCCAGACTGAAAGTATCAAAAATGCCTGTATAGGACAGTAGGAGTAGCGTATGTAGCAAGAATTTCTGATGGATCATTCACATATCCCCCCCAGACAGTTTGATGGTGTTAGCCGTCGCCATTTTATGGGTTATGGCTCATTGTTTTTAGGCTCAAGTTTGCTAGCAGCTTGCTCTAAAGTGAATCAACAGCCCTCCAGTAGTACGTCTTCCTCAACCGGAGCCAACTCAACCGGAGCTAACTCAACTGGAGCCAATTTGGCTGGCACTAATAAGCTAGACAAAGTCACCTTAAGTACCGAATGGGTCGCCCAAGCGGAACATGGTGGATTCTATCAGGCGGTTGCTGCTGGCATTTATCAGGACTATGGTCTGGATGTCACCATTAAACAGGGCGGGCCCAGAGTCAACAACAACTTACTATTAATGTCGGGTGCTGTTGATTTCATCATTGGCTATGCGGCTGACGCCATTAACTCAGTCATCGCGAAAATTCCCAAAGTAACGGTAGCGGCTCCTTTTCAAAAAGCCCCCTACGTTTTGATTGCCCATCCCAACACGGGTAATGATACTCTCGAAAAGCTCAAAGGTAAGCCAATTCTAGTGTCTTCTGCGGCCACAGTTAGCTACTGGCCATTCTTGAAAGCAAAGTATGGCTTTACAGATGACCAAAAGCGTCCTTATAATTTTGATCCCAAGCCATTTCTGGCAGATAAAAATCTGGCTCAGCAGGGTTATTTAACATCAGAACCCTTTGAAATTGAAAGACTCGGAAGCTTTCAACCTGTTGTGATCTTGTTAGCAGATAATGACTATAATCCCTACACAAACACAATAGAAACTAGAACTCAACTCGTAGAAACTAACCCCGACCTTGTTCAACGATTTGTGGATGCATCCATTAAGGGCTGGTACAGCTACCTGGAGAACCCAGCACCTGCCAATCAGCTGATCAAAAAAGATAACCCAACCATGACTGACGAACAAATTGCCTATAGCGTGGAAAAGCTCAAGGAGTATGGCATTATCTTGTCGGGCGATGCCGAAAAAATGGGAATTGGTGCCATGACAGATGGCAATTGGCAGGAGTTTTTTAATACCACGGTGGAGGTGGGGGTTTTCCAATCAGATATTAACTACAAAGATGCCTACACCTTGCAATTCGTTAATAAGGGCATCGAATACTATAAATCCTAAAGTAATACCGATTTAAAAAC
>JAAUOQ010000301.1 GCA_012034795.1 Leptolyngbyaceae cyanobacterium CRU_2_3 | reverse complement strand
AGAGACTTTGATCCACTCTTGCCCCCCTTCTCCCGTTCTGGGAGAAGGGGTTGGGGGATGAGGGCGGATTGAAAGTTGCACATCGCGTAAATTAAGTCATACTTCACTTTCGCTGTGCATTCGCTGTGCATTCGCTGTGCAAGTAGATAGGCTGGGTCAGCAAATCGGTTGGGTCAGCAAATAGCAAGGCAGCGATTCTATAAACTAGACAAAACTCTATCTGGGTATAACTCGTTGAGCATGAATCCAGAGCAGCCATTAGGCTCCGTTATTCAAGGTTCCCTGAGCCAGGGATTAGAGGTTCGGCTCCACGCCAATGTTTCTGTAGAAGACATGCGGGTGGGTAAGTTTTTGGTGGTTCAAGGGGTGCGATCGCGCTTTTTTTGTATGCTCACAGATGTGGCATTAGGGACGGCTAGTCCTCGCATTCTTTCCAATCCCCCTGATCCCAGTAATACCTTTTTGCAGGAAGTCCTGGCCGGAACAGGCACCTATGGCACCGTTAATCTAACGCCAATGCTGATGTTTACCCCCACTGAAGTAGGCAAACAGGAGGTAACCAGCAAAAGTAAAAGTTCTAAAGCAAAGTCTCAACCCTCAAAGCTGGCCTCCTATGAGTCCCAAACCAATGCGGTTGAGCTATTGCCTGTTAAGACAATTCCCCAGCCACTTCAGCCAAGTTTATGATGCAGCAGAACGAGATTTCCGAGCCGTATTTGGATGGGAAGATGATCCCCATCGGCGGAACTTTGCCATCGGTCAACCCATCGATATGAATGTGCCGATTTGTCTGGATCTCGATCGCTTTGTCGAGCGCAGCAATGGCATTTTTGGCAAATCAGGAACAGGCAAATCTTTCCTGACTCGTCTGTTACTCTCTGGCATCATCCGCAAGCGGGCTGCCGTCAATCTGATTTTTGATATGCACTCCGAGTATGGCTGGGAGGCAGCCCGTGAAGGGAAACAGTTCAGTACAGTCAAAGGCTTACGACAACTATTCCCCGATCGCGTTCAGGTCTACACCCTAGATCCAGAATCAACGAAGCGGCGAGGCGTTCGCGATGCTCAAGAGCTATACATTAGCTACGACCAAATTGATGTAGAAGACCTGGCCCTGGTACGAGGTGAACTTAATCTATCAGAGGCTAGCCTGGAGAACGCCATTATTCTTCGTAATGAGTTCGGCAAAGCCTGGATTACCCGCCTGCTAGCGATGAGCAACGAGGAGATTCAGGAGTTTTGCGAAGTCAAAATGGGTAGTAAGTCCTCTATTATGGCGCTCCAGCGCAAGCTCAATCGTTTGGACGACCTCAAGTATCTTCGCAACACCTGTCCTAAAAATTATGTCGGGCAAATTTTGGAGTCTCTAGAAGCAGGAAAGCATGTGGTGATTGAGTTTGGCTCTCAATCTAATATGCTGTCCTATATGCTGGCAACTAACGTGATTGCCCGCCGAATTCACGGTAGCTATGTCCACAAAGCTGAAAAATTTTTGCAGACCAAAAATCCTAGCGATCGCCCCCATCAACT
Source organism: Leptolyngbyaceae cyanobacterium CRU_2_3 (assembly GCA_012034795.1). GTDB lineage: Bacteria > Cyanobacteriota > Cyanobacteriia > Elainellales > Elainellaceae > Drouetiella. Next base: position 4,065 of record JAAUOQ010000301.1, on the reverse strand, counting down.
CGTCATCACCATCGAAGAAGCTCACCGGTTTCTCGATCCCAGTACCGTTCGCCAAACCATTTTTGGGACAATCGCCCGTGAAATGCGAAAATACTTTGTCACCCTACTTGTAGTCGATCAGCGCCCTTCAGGAATTGACAACGAAGTGATGTCACAAGTCGGCACACGCATTACGGCCTTACTAAATGACGAAAAAGACATTGATGCCATCTTTACAGGTGTTTCAGGTGGACAAGCCTTGCGATCTGTCTTAGCAAAACTAGACTCTAAGCAACAAGCCTTGATTTTGGGTCATGCTGTGCCAATGCCTGTCGTTATTCGTACCCGCCCCTATGACGAAACTTTCTATTCAGAAATCGGCGACTCTGCTTGGGAAGATATGCCCAATGAACCCTGTTTCGAGCCGCTGAGGCTGCCAAGGCCGACTTAGGTTTTTAGGTTCGGTTATCCGTCTGGGTTGTCCGTACCTAAACCTTTTGTGAATCTTGCATGATATTAAGGAGCACTAAGCTTCTTGTCTCGGATTTATCTTGTTATTCACAAGCATCCATCCTCAGATAGGGTTTTAGATTGGGTTAAAGCTTAACCAGACGTGCTACCCAGTTGGCACAAGGTAGATACAGCACCCAGACCATACCCATTCCTTCTATAGGTTCATCCTGTAGGAGGAGGGACGGACTCTTTACGGAAGTCTAGACTTATATTACTATGTAATTAAAGATGAACTCGTAACGATTTCGGTTTTCATGCGTGTCACCCTGCGCCTGGATCAGGTTATAGGTCTATACGGCTACCCATTAATCAGGCGCGATCGCTACTGCCGCATGATCTGTTTTCGGTTCGTTGTCAAGCAACTTCAGACTTTAGCAAGCGTTTTGGTCTAGCAAGTGTTTTTGTGCAAAGAATTGCGAGAGCACTCCCAACAAGCATTCACCTACTTGTAATGCCTTTTTCCCTCCCGTCATCCTAGGGGATACTAACCTTCAATTCACATTAGCCCTCTCTCCAACTTCTCTGACCTAATGCAGCTTTATTAAATAGATGCAAAGTGCCAAATAATGGCTCATTTCTCTAATCACATTACAAATTACAGAGCGCTTTATAGCTCTATCATCGGGAAACTTCAGGTTTCCAAGGTGCCGTATCTTTATCCGTCCTGCTATATGGAGTCCACCGTAGCCCTATGCCAACTGTAAACCTCGACGTTAAGAACACCAAGGGCAAAACTAGCAAGCCAACCTTTACCGCAGATATGGTGCGTACCTACCTGCACGAAATCGGTCGCGTGCCTCTGCTGACACACGAACAAGAGATTGTTTATGGCAAACAGGTTCAGCAGATGATGTTGCTGCTTGAGAAGAGGGAAAAACTAGCTGAACAGCTTGATCGTCAGCCAACTCCAGATGAGTGGGCCGCAGAAGCCCAGATCAGTACAACTGAGCTAGTTCAAACTAACCGTTTGGGGCAGCGAGCCAAGCAAAAAATGATTGCAGCAAACCTTCGGCTTGTTGTAGCGATCGCCAAAAAATACCAAAAGCGCAACTTGGAGTTCCTCGATCTGATCCAGGAAGGCACTTTGGGATTGGAACGCGGCGTAGAGAAGTTTGACCCCATCCGAGGTTACAAGTTCTCAACCTATGCCTATTGGTGGATTCGACAAGCCATTACGCGGGCTATTGCCCAGCAGGCCCGTACCATTCGCTTACCCATTCACATTACTGAAAAGTTAAATAAGATCAAGAAAGTCCAGCGTGAGTTGACTCAGCAACTAGGTCGTAGCCCCAATCCTGTTGAGATTGGGCAAGTATTAGAACTAGAACCCAGCCAAATCCGAGAATATCTGATGATGGCAAGGCAGCCAGTTTCTTTAGAATTACGGATTGGAGACAATCAAGATACAGAACTACAAGACTTGCTAGAAGACGAAAATGCTTCTCCTGAAATCTATGCAACTCAAGAATCCTTACGCCAAGATTTAGAGGGGATGCTAGCTGAACTAACCCCTCAACAGCGCGAAGTGCTGGTTCTCCGCTTTGGATTGGTGGATGGCAACGAGTTATCGCTTGCCAAGGTCGGGCAACGGATGAATATTAGCCGTGAGCGAGTTCGTCAATTGGAGCGGCAAGCTCTTGACCATCTACGCCGCCGCAAAGCCAATGTTCGTGGATATTTAGCCAGCTAACTTGATGAGTTGGCATTGAGGGCTAATCAAGGTTGTAAGGCATATTACTGAGGTACAACAAGTTAACTAAGGCAGGCGACGCCTGCCTTTTTTGGTCCATAAATTCTTCACCTACATCCTTCCACTGAACCAGACAAAAGGATGAGGCAGAACAACATAGCTTCAACCTAAACTATAGCCATACTAAATCAGTCATGAAAAAACCAAGGAGTTGGGGACTTAGCCCCTGGCAACGCCTTCCCGCAAATCATTGAGGACTGCTACATGAAATCGATAGATTGGGATTATTTTCAAAGCAGAAGAAAATTAAGCTAGTGTTCCGGAATCGCCAAAGGCAGTGTTGTAGCTTCTGATCAGCGCGGAGAAATTGCTTTTACAATCTTGGACTGCCCACCACTGTAAAGCTGCGTGAAGCCTTTATCAGTGAAAAGCGAAGTAATTGACAAACGAAGAGAAGGCGCTCTAGCCAAGTAAACGCCGTTCGCTTGCTCTTGGTTAACTTTGATACAGACGGAGGAATCTGTGGTGCTTAATTCATCTATCCCTACATCCAGCCCGTACAGCGTTCTAGCAAAACGGTTTAAGTCATCTGTAACCAGTCTATTGTTAAGTACCGGGTTAGCGATCGCCGGACTAGCCGCAATTCCTGCGTATGCTGGAACCCAAACTACTCCAGAGCGCCCCTCCTCAGATGTTCCAGCAAGCCCTTCATCCCCCCTTGCCAACGGCACATATCTTTACGGGCAATCTGCTACCGCCGAACAAATTGGCTCAGCCTATATGGTATTTGAAGTGAATCAAGGGAAAGTGATTGGTGCATTCTACATGCCTCGATCCTCCTTTGACTGCTTTTATGGCAGTTTAGAAGCAGACCAAGTTGCTTTAACAATTGTTGATAGCTATGAGCAGAGCCTACGCCCTTATGCTGTTGCATTAGAAACAACGTCACCTGTCGCAATGGCAGGCAATGAAACCATTGCCCCAATCGGATTAGAGGGTTTCCATCAAATTTCAACGTTGAGCACCAACGATCAACGTATTTTGTCTACCTGCAAAGCCAACTATCGAGTTCGGATTTAGCCAAGGTTAAATTTAATTCTGGCTGAAGAATTAAGCGATCCTACGCTGTTAACTGAAAAGCTAGGCCTTTATATTGGATTAACTAGATCGAAGCAGAGATGCAGTTGACTGTATCTCTGCTTCTTCCACGTCTGGGGATTGGAGGGATGGAGGCAAACGATGGAGAATCTTGTCATTAAAGTAGTTTCGTTTGAAGAGGCGATAGAACCGATTCAAACAATTCGCCGCTTAGTATTTCAGGAGGAACAAGGCGTAGATCTAGCCCTAGATTTTGATGGGTTAGACGACTCTACTCCACATATCATTGTGTATTGTGCAGGTTTGCCAGTAGGGACTGCTCGCATCCGTAAGCTCAGCGACCAAACCGCTAAGCTAGAGCGGATGGCCGTATTGCCTGCCTATCGGGGGCAAGGAATTGGCCGTGAACTGGTGAGGGCAAGCCTTAATTTGCTACCCGTCAAAACATTTCTGAGATCAGGCTGCATGCTCAGATCCATGCTCAAAAATTTTATGAGAAATTAGGGTTCGCTGCCTGCGGGGAGGTGTTTGATGAGGCAGGAATCGAGCATATCACAATGCATCAAGGGATTCCTGATATGATCCCCAATGATCCCCAACTGATTTAAATTCAGCTAGGTGATATATCTTACAGAAATTCTTAGCTGATTAAGCTATGTATAGGAGCATTAGGAGTATGTTGACGGGTGGCCCTTACAAAAATTTGTGATTGCTTCCTGTAAAACTGCTGTAATGCTGTTATGGATCTGTACTAAATAGGACTCTTTATTTGACATTTTTGTTTT
>JAAUOQ010000010.1 GCA_012034795.1 Leptolyngbyaceae cyanobacterium CRU_2_3 | reverse complement strand
CCCAATGGACTCAGACAGCTCCGCCCTCAGATCTAACGTTGCTCTCTCTGCAAATACTTCAGATGTCGATTTGCTTCTGGCTCTCAGAAGCGGTCAAACTCAAGCCTTGGGAATGCTTTACGATCGCTATTCTCGATTGGTGTTCAGTCTAGCATTCAAAATCTTGACAAATTCTGAAGAAGCGGAGGATATTACTCAAGAAATTTTTCTAGCGCTGTGGCAGCGGCAGACCTACAACCCTTCTCGAGGTTCCCTAAGCAGTTTTCTTACAACTATGACGCGCTCTCGCTCCATAGATAAACTGCGATCGCGGGGGAGCCGTTACCGATTCTTACAGCGGTGGGAAGGCATCACGCGAAGTGAGACGACTATGGCAACTCCCTTAGAGCAGGCTTCAATAGGGGAGCGATCGCAAATTATTCGGGGTGCTCTAGAAAAACTGCCGCCCAACGAACGTCAAGTTCTAGAGATTGCCTACTATGAAGGATTGAGCCAATCTGAGATTTCCCAACATCTCAGCATCCCTTTAGGAACAGTCAAAACTCGATCTCGTCAAGGTTTGCTTAAACTTCGTCAAGCCTTACAAGGTTACGTTTAGCGTTCACAGCCACATAAGCGACTTTGCCATAGCCTCCATCCCGATTCTGCACCCATCCTTCTTTCTCTACTCGCAAATCATGACTTTCGTACTCCCCGAAAACTGGCAAGAACTGATGGCAGGCTACGCATTGGGCGATCTTAGCCCTGAAGAAGCAGAAGAATTGCTGCACCTATTGGCAGAAAACCCTGGCTTAAAGGTTGAAGTCACTTCCCTTCAGGAAGTCTTAGCCCTCGTGCCTTATGCCTTATCGCAGCAAGCCCCTTCGCCTCATCTGCGAGATAGAATCTTAGCCGTAGCTCAAGTAACACCTCAGCTAGAAACTCCGTCAGATATTCCAGTTAATGTCCCCAAGAGTTCTCCTAGTGATGACAGAGTGCCGCTCGTTCTCCTCCAAGAGGCCCGTCGTCGAAGTCGTTGGATTTCCAGAGTGTATGCGGCTGGAGGAGTGATCGCCGCGTCAGTGATGTTTGCCTTGGGTATTGATAACTATCAACTACGAGTGGCTAGCCAGCAAGCAGAATCTATGATTGCGGAACTTCAACAACGCAATGCCCAAACCCAAGCTATGGTTGCAGAATTTCAGCAACAGCAACCCAGCCAGTCAGCAGAATTTGTGGTTGCGGCTCTTCAGCAGCGCGGCACACAGACCTATGCTCTAGAGGGAACTGAGCGAGCAAACGCTGCTACTGGCAGCCTGGTGGTGGCTCAAGGTGAGCAGGCCATTATTCTGGTGAAAAATCTGCCCGTTTTGCCCGCAGGACAAGTGTATCGGATCTGGGCTATGCCTGCTAACGGTAAGAATCCTATTTTCTGTGGACAGTTCAATGCGAATGCTGATCAAGCAGCTATGAAGCAGTGGGTAGCTCCTAAATCGGCTCAAGTCGCTTTCCAATCCACTTCAGTACATATGCTGATCACGTCAGAGAGAGAAGCAGATCCTCGTATACCCAAGGGAACACTGGTCATGCACAGCCGGGTTTAAGCGAGGCAGTAAGGCTATAGCTACTCGCAGAGTCAAACCAAAACATAAAGTCAATCTTGAGATCTACGGAAAGGACTTTTCCGTAGATTATTTTAGGGAAGGTCAAAACTAGTTTGAGAATAGTTTGGGAATAGCTTGAGAATAGTTATGGAGTCATTTACACGAGATTCTGCTGCATCTCTTCCGCAACTCGTTTGAGACGGCGAAGCTGAGCTTGCATATCTTGCCTTGTCCAGGTGGCGGCGAAGGTATTGAAGCCATACTGCACCAGGAGATTGGGAATCCGAAATTCAAAGCGATTGATTAACTGGGTGCCAGTTTCATTGGGCTGACATTCCCAGCGATCGCGACCTTGAAAAAACCGTTAAAACTCCCAAACCACTAACCCAGGTTCACGGACTACAACTGTGCTCTGAAGAGCAGGTTGCAGTAAAGGTATCTGAATGACAAACCGGCTTTTACTGCCTAGTTCGGTGCTCCAGTCGCCAATCGGCTCACACCGCAGAGCCGGATTGAGCCAACGGTGCATCAGCTTCAAGTCAGTGATGCAGTGCTCCACAGTAGTTGCAGTGGCATGAATTTGAATCGATTGCTCAAACGCCTGAGATGACATGGGTTCGACTTTTCAAATAGAGATAGTTTGATTGCACTTGAATATTAGCTCGAACACGCTTTGGTGATTACACTGTTAAATCAATAGGCAACCGAGTTGAATTTACACAGGTCAGTTGCTAAAGTCTTCGTGTTATCCTTCAAAAAGTAAGAGGGTCTGAGATGTGGCAATACCGTTCGATTTGGCAAAACAAACAAGTCCTTAACCACGGACGTAAAGCCAAGAGTACCTTTCGCGAGGTCTTAAATAATTTCTCTTAGAAATTTCTCTTAGATGTCAAACAATTAGCTTTTACTTTTATACAATTTCCAATTTAGACTCGAAACCAATCAAAGATTTACAGAAATGTCAAAAGACAATCTGTCAAACTTATCTAAGACAATTTGTCATACTTCCAAGCTGAGATTGAGTCTTAAAAAATTCCTAAAAACCCAGCCGAAAAGGAGATTTACTGAGTAAGCTTCGGAAGAGTTAAAAAACTTGAGACTATTTCGATGGCAGTCTAAAGTGGCTATCGGCTTCCTCCAAGACAATGGAGTTCTTGTCAGTTTTTAGTTTGACTACCCAAGAGGATAAGAGATAGGGGGCTGTAGCGAATATAGAAGATATTGCAGGTGAGCAAGTTTTTACAATTCTAGTGCTTTTCATGCTAAATTTTATGGTTTTTCTTGAGTTGCTTTCAACGATACAGACTAATCTTTATTTTGCGTTTTAGCTTTACTTTTTAGTAGTTTTTTATCACTCTTATTTTTTCAAAAATGCTGGAGTATCTTCCCCCGCTCAATGATCACAACTTGCCTTATCCCGATACAATCCATCCGATTGTCGTGCATTTTGTGATTGCAATGGTGTTGTTTGCGGTGTTCTGCGACATCCTGGGCTATTTCACACGCAACGTCCGGTTTTATGAAGTGGGTTGGTGGAATTTATTTTTTGCAACCATTTCGATTTTTATTGCCATCATCTTCGGGCAAATTGAGGCAGGGTTGGCAGAACCCTACTCAGCCGCAGAAGCAACTCTGAATTTGCATACCCTTCTGGGCTGGTCACTCTCTGGCATTATTGCAGCCGTTACGGCGTGGCGGTATGTCTTACGTTCCAATAATCCGAAGGAGTTGCCCATCCCGTTTTTAGGGGTGGGCATTTTGTTGGTGGGGGTAGTTTGTGTTCAGGTCTATCTGGGGGATCTGCTGGTCTGGGTTTATGGGCTGCATACGGTGCCCGTGGTAGAAGCAATGAAGCAGGGGGTGCTGTAATGAGTCTGGACTGATCGATCAAATCAGGGCTCAATTGGGTGCTAATGGGTTGCCCTATCCCATTCCCATTCATCCAAATCTGGTACATTTGACCCTGGGTTTGTTTATTGCCGCGATCGCCTTTGATATTGTCGGTGTGTTATTTCCTCTGGAAAAACCCGTCTTTAAGTTTCTGGCCATTCCAGCAACCCGATCGAACTTCTTTGACGTGGGTTGGTACAACATCGTAGCTGCTGCCATCATTACCTTCTTTACTGTTGCTGCTGGTTTCTATGAAATCTTGCTGGCAACCCCTCCCGCCGATGTTACGAGTGCCTGGGGGTTGCAGGCAATGGAAACGCTACTCTGGCACGGGGTTGGAGGGGTTGTATTGTTGCTATTGATTGCGGCGATGGCTGTCTGGCGAGGGTTTCAACGGTTTCTCTGGCGCAAAGATCGGGCACAGCAAGTGCAATGGAGCTATCTCTTGGTGGGTTTGGGCATCTTTACCTTGATGTTTGCCCACGGTACATTGGGCGCGCAACTGGCAGCCGAGTTTGGTGTGCACATCAGCGCCGATCGCCTGTTGCGAATGGGTGAGAATCCGAATTTGCTGTTGAAATGATGGAACGCATGAACATCCGCACAATTTTAACCTTAGGAATCGTGGCGATCGCCCTTGCCCTCATCAGCTTATGGATGGGGCAACAGTCCTATGCCTGGTTTCCGCCGCAGGCTTCCGCAGAGTCTGTGTTGGTTGATCAGTTGTTTAGCTTTCTGGTGACACTGGGAACCTTTATTTTTTGGGGGTGGTAGGAACGCTGACCTATTCAGTCCTGTTTCAGCAGGCAGGTAAGTATGACTACAGCGATGGTCCAGATATTGAGGGCAATGTGACGCTGGAAGTGGTCTGGACGGTCATTCCCTTTGTCCTGGTCATCTGGATTGCGGGTTACAGCTACCAGATTTATGATCAGATGTCGATTCTAGGGCCAATGGAGCATGTCCATATGGGCATGGCAACGGCGGCAGCAGCACCGTTGACGGAATCAGCGGCACCGATTTCTGATCAGAAATCGATAGAACACATTGATGTTTATGCGCGGCAATGGGCATGGGAGTTCCATTATCCTCAGTCAGCCATCACCAGTACCGAATTGCATTTACCCAACCGCCAGCGCATCCAGTTGGCCCTGCATTCTGAAGATGTGTTGCATGGCTTCTTTGTCCCGGCCTTTCGCGTTAAGCAAGATATTATTCCAGGTCAGGCGATCGAATTTGAATTTACACCGATTCGAGAAGGTCGGTATCGGCTGCGCGATTCGCAATACAGCGGTACATATTTTGCAACCACGCAAACTGATGTGGTGGTGGAATCCCCAGAGGACTATCAACAATGGCTTGCCACCTCTGCAACTCAGCCTCCGGTCGCCGCCTATAACCAGGCATTTGATGAATATCAACAGGCCCACAATCCCATCAGCACGGGTTGGAAAATCGTCGAACCTGCTTCTCCTCCGATGGTCAACTACCCCAGTTCATCCCCCAGTTCACCAGTGAGTAACCCATGACGAATCTTTCGGTTGATGCGATCGCTCAGGTTGAACAACCGCTCCCCGGTGCGCCGAACAACTGGAAGCGGTTTTTTAGTTTCAGCACCGATCACAAGGTGATTGGCATTCAATATTTAGTAACCTCCTTCTTCTTTTTTCTGATTGGCGGCATTTTCGCCATGATCATTCGGGGCGAATTGATCACCCCAGAAGCCGATCTCCTCGATCGCGCCGTTTACAATGCCATGTTCACCATGCACGGCACGGTGATGCTGTTTCTGTGGACGTTTCCTTCCCTGGTGGGGCTATCCAACTATCTAGTGCCCTTAATGATTGGGGCAAAAGATATGGCATTTCCCCGCCTAAATGCGGCGGCGTTCTGGATGGTGCCCGTGTTTGGGGTGATCTTAATGGCCAGTTTCTTGGTTCCTGGTGGCCCCTCCCAATCGGGCTGGTGGGCCTATCCTCCGGTAAGTCTCCAGAATCCCACAGGAAATCTGATCAACGGACAGGTGCTCTGGATTCTGGCGGTAGCCATTTCTGGCGTATCCTCCATCATGGGAGCCGTGAACTTTGTCACGACGATCGCTCGAATGCGGGCACCGGGCATGACTTGGTTTCGTATGCCCGTGTTTGTCTGGACGGTCTTTGCAGCACAGATCATTCAACTCTTTGGCTTGCCCGCGTTGACCGCCGGAGCGGTGATGTTGCTGCTCGATCTAACGGTTGGCACTAGCTTTTTTGATCCTGCTAAAGGCGGCGATCCGGTGCTATTTCAACACTTTTTCTGGTTCTACTCCCACCCTGCCGTATACGTGATCATCCTGCCAATTTTTGGCATTTTTTCAGAGATTTTCCCAGTCTATGCCCGTAAACCCCTGTTTGGTTACAAGGTCGTTGCCATTTCGTCCCTGATCATCACGGGCTTGAGTGGCATTGTCTGGGTGCATCATATGTTTGCCAGTGGCACTCCTGGCTGGATGCGGATGGTGTTCATGGCAACCACGATGTTGATTTCCGTGCCCACGGGTATTAAGGTCTTTGCCTGGGTTGCCACCATCTGGGGGGGCAAACTGCGGCTGAACACGCCCATGTTATTCGCCCTGGGTGGACTGGTGATGTTTGTCTTTGCGGGGGTAACGGGCATCATGCTGGCATCGGTTCCCTTCGACATTCACGTCAACAATACCTATTTGTCGTGGGGCACTTTCACTATGTAATTTACGGTGCGGTGGTGATGGGCATGTATGCCGCCCTGTATCACTGGTTCCCCAAAATGACAGGACGCATGTATTCAGAAGGGTTGGGCAAGTTGCACTTTGTATTGACCTTTATTGGTACGAATCTCAACTTCTTTCCCATGCATCCTCTGGGTTTGCAGGGAATGCCCCGCCGGTTGCCTCCTACGACCCAGAATTCGCCTTCTGGAATGTGGTTGCCAGTTTGGGGGCATTCCTGTTGGGCATGTCTACGTTGCCCTTTATTTTGAACATGATTGGCTCCTGGGTTCAGGGTGAAGCGGCTCCCAAAAATCCCTGGCGGGCGATCGGGCTGGAATGGCTGGTTTCCTCACCACCCACCGCCGAAAACTTTGAAGAGCTCCCGATCGTAGTCGCAGAACCCTACGGCTACGGCAAAACTGAACCATTAGTTGCCAATCCGGATCGCCTGGAGGTTGCCCATGAATCCCACTGATGTTGATGTGTCCTTAAACGCGAAGGTCACCCCTGATCAGGCTCTAGAGCCGCACACTAGCGCAGAGCACCCCCACGACGAAGCGGGCAACAGTATGTTTGGCTTCATTGTGTTTTTGCTGTCGGAAAGTGTGATTTTCCTCAGCTTTTTCACCGGATATATCGTCTACAAAACCACTGCCCTAGACTGGTTGCCACCCGGTGTAACCGGGCTGGAAATCCGTGAACCTGCCATCAACACAGTCGTCCTGGTTTCCAGTAGTTTTGTCATCTACATTGCCGAACGGTTCCTGCATGTCAAAAATCTCTGGGGGTTCCGGTTGTTCTGGCTGCTGACGATGGCGATGGGTAGCTACTTTCTCTATGGACAGGCGGTGGAATGGCGCGGGTTGCCCTTTGGTTTTACCGATGGGGTTTTCGGTGGCAGTTTTTATCTGCTGACTGGATTTCATGGGCTGCATGTGCTGACGGGGATTTTATTGCAGGCAATTATGCTGGTGCGATCGCTCATCCCTGGTAATTACGATCGCGGCGAGTTTGGGGTAGCCGCCACCTCTCTGTTCTGGCACTTTGTTGATGTCATCTGGATTATTTTATTTGTGCTGATTTATGTGTGGCAGTGATGGTGTCGTAATGAGGTTAACCCATGATTATCGATGACCAAATTTATGATCTGATTATTGTCGGTACGGGTGCGGGAGGTGGGACACTGGCTGCGAAGCTGGCTCCCACAGGCAAGAAAATTCTGATCCTGGAACGGGGTGACTTTATGCCCTTAGAAGAACAAAACCGCAGCAATGTGGATATCTTCAAACGGGAACGGTATCATGCTCCCGAACAGTGGTATGACACTGCCGGAGAGCCGTTTTCACCTCAGATGAACTATGCGATCGGCGGCAACACCAAAATTTACGGTGCAGTGCTGACGCGATTCCGCGAACGGGACTTTGAAGCGGTAAATCACCAGTCGGGCAGCTCGCCGGAGTGGGGAGTCAAGTATGCCGATTTTGAACCCTATTACACGGAAGCCGAGCGGCTTTACCAGGTGCATGGACAGGCGACCATTGACCCCACCGAACCACCCCACAGCCAGGATTATCCCTTCCCTGCGATCGCCCATGATCCACAGATTGAAACCATTGTAGAAACGCTGAGCCAGCAAAGGTTACACCCTGCGCCACTGCCCCTGGGCTTGACGCGGCAAGCGGATGATCCTACCAATGATTCTGAAGTGAGTGGCATTGTCCCTGCCTTAAAGCATCCCAATGTCACTGTGAAAACTGGCGCTAAAGTGGTTTGCTTACACACCAATCCATCGGGTCGGGCAGTGAAGGGCGTAGAAGCTGAAATCGCTGGACAATCCTATCTGTTTCTGGCAGATCTGGTGGTGCTGTCTTGTGGAGCCGTTAACTCCGCTGCCTTGCTCCTGCGTTCTATCAGCGATCGCCACCCCAACGGGTTAGCCAACAGTTCCGGTCTGGTCGGACGCAACCTGATGAAAAGCTTGATGACGGTTGTGGTACAACTGAGTACCAAACCCAATTCTGGGGCTTTTCCAAAAACCGTTTGTGTGAATGATTTTTATTGGGGCGATCGCGATTTCCCTTATCCCATGGGTCACATTCAAAATTCTGGGGGATTACTCACCGATATCATCTTTGCGGAAGCCCCACCCATGTTCTCCGTTCTGGCAAAATTCATGCCTAATTTTGGACTAAAGCAATTAGCCACCCACTCGATCGGCTGGTGGGCACAAACGGAAGATTTACCCTCTCCTAACAATCGAGTTCGAGTCGAGGCAGACAAGCTGTATATCGACTATACCCCCAACAATGTGGAAGCACACGATCGCCTGGTTTATCGCTGGACAGACATGCTCAAAACCATTGAGAAAGAAGTGGACGGGTTTCAGCGGGGCATTATGCATCCACGGGGTGAAATTCCGATTCAGGTTATGGCCAATCAATGTGGCACCTGTCGGTTTGGTGAAGACCCAGCGACATCGGTGGTAGACCTGAATTGTCGCACCCATGATATTGATAATCTCTATGTCGTCGATAGCAGTTTTTTCCCATCCAACGCCAGTGTCAGCCCTGCATTGACAATTATTGCTAATGCATTGCGCGTCGGAGATCATTTGCTTGAACGGTTGCACTAAATGAAGATTCACCCCCGTGACATTTATGATTTGCTACGGTCATCAAGCCACAGTGATGCCCTCGTTCAAGAGATTATCATTGGGCTAACCCCGACGTTCTGCCGAATCGAGGGCATTGGTTTATGCATGAGTTCCGGTCAGCGTATTCAGAGCGTTTTCTGAAAAGTGCTTGAGCAACTCGGCTGGAGTAGAGTGCCGAATGTCATTATTATCCCTAGACAATTTCAGCATAAATGCTGAGGTGATTTCCTCTGGCAACCCATAGCCTAACGATGTTCCCTGGTTTTGTTGCGCTCTCACACATTCTTAGAGCAGGATACAGCAGGATCATGAATCAAATTTGGTGCGTCTTTATGATTGAGTGGCAAGAACCCGTCCAACATCTAGTCTGGCTAGCTCAGGCTCCATTATCAGCGGGGCCCGGCAGCGTTCAGATTGTCTCCCCTAGCTTTTTCTCTGAAGTTGCGACGCTTTTGCCTCGGATTTATGGGCGATCGCCCTACTCGTGATCGGTTGGATTGTATCCTTGGTTGTTGCTTCAGGGGTGAAGGGCATCCTCAATCGAACTAGTATTGATAATCGCATTGCGGGCTGGATGACGGGTCGGCAGCAAACTGGAGCCGATTCGCTGCCAATCGAGAAATGGATCTCGGCAGTTGTGTTTTGGATCATTATGGCGTTTGCGATTGTCGCCTTCCTTAACGCGCTGCAATTGGAAGCTGTCTCTGCTCCACTCAACAGCTTCCTACAACAGATTTTTAGCTATTTGCCTCGGCTGGGTAGTGCAGCGTTGTTGCTGGGAGTGGCGCTATTGCTGGCAACCCTGGCAAAACTCGTACTCACAAGGGGCTTGGCGCGGTTTAATTTGGACGATCGCCTTGCTACACAAACGGGCGGAGAAACCAGTCCATTTCTGTTGAACGATACGTTAGGCAATGCTCTCTATTGGTTCATTCTGCTGTTCTTTTTGCCGCTAATCCTGGATGTTTTAGAACTGCAAGGGCCTTTAGCACCAGTACAGAACCTGCTCGATCAAATTCTATCGGCATTGCCCAAGATTCTGACCGCAGTGATTATTGGGGCAGTAGGCTGGCTGATTGCGCGAGTGGTGCGGGGCATTGTCACCAATCTTTTGGCGGCTGTAGGCACCGATCAGTTGGGCCGACGAGTTGGGTTGACACCCTCAGCAGGGGGGATGTCTTTATCCGCCTTACTCGGCACCGTGATCTATGTGCTAGTGTTGATTCCCACAGCGATCGCTGCCCTCAATGCTTTAGAGGTTCAAGCCATTTCTGCGCCTGCCACGCGGATGTTAGAGCAAATTCTCACCACACTACCCCAAATCTTTACTGCGGCACTCATTCTGGTCTTGTTCTATGTGATTGGGCGGTTTGTGGCAGATTTAGTAGCCAGCATTCTTACAAGCATCGGCTTCGACAATATCTTTGGCTGGTTGGGTCTACCCACTATTACTGTTGCTGCGCCCGTACCGCCTTTTCCTGAAGACATTTTGGCAGAGGAGGCAGTTTCTTCTAGGCAAGCGATCACGCCTGGTTCCACTCTTCCTCAACAAACCCCTTCCGAGATTATGGGCATTGTTGTTTTGGTGGGCATTTTGCTGTTTGGGGCAGTGGCTGCAACTGAAGTGATCGGCTTGCCCGTCCTCACCGCCATTGTTAACGGTGTTTTGGCGGTGGCAGGCCGTGTTTTGGTGGGGGTTGTGGTCTTTGGAATTGGACTGTATTTGGCCAATCTGGCTTTCCGACTCATAGCCGCCAATGGCAACAGCCAAGCCCGCATTTTGGGACAAACCGCCCGGATCGCGATTATTGCCCTTGTGACGGCGATGGCGTTGCAGCAAATGGGCATCGCCAGCAGCATCGTGAATTTGGCGTTTGGATTGCTGTTGGGAGCAGTGGCAGTGGCGATCGCCCTGGCCTTTGGCTTAGGCGGACGTGATGTGGCGGGCGAGCAAGTTCGCGAATGGTTGGCTTCCTTTAAGCAAGGCGGAGGTGCAGGCAGGCTGTAGTTTTTCAACTTTTTTCCTGCTTCGCTTTCAGCTTCTCAATCGCTTCAAAGTATTGGGCGGGGTGGTGACGTGAGGAGCATCGTAGAATGGAGCAGAGTACTAGAAGCAGAACAAGATGCCGCAGCGAAGCAGCTCAATTGATTTTTGCAGGGGTTAGGGTCCACTGAGGGGCGAGGATTTGCATCAAGCAAATTTTCTGAAATCCTGGCAGAATTTCGCTAATTAAGCTAAATATTTGTAAATAACTGTTAAAAATACTGCTGCAAAGTGGATCAATGTGACTTCCAAGACTAGGACAAGGATATCAATGTTACGATTGCCTCAGAAGAAAAATGAGGACATTAGCTAAGGATTAAGCGCTTCATGATCAAGGAAATAGATAAGTCAATATCCTTCGATGGACGGGATATTCGGCTGAAAGTAGGTCTGCTTGCACCGCAAGCAGGCGGTTCAGTGTTGATTGAATCAGGTGATACTGCGGTTTTAGTGGCTGCAACGCGGGCAGCCGGACGGGAAGGAATCGATTTTTTGCCACTGCTAGTGGATTACGAAGAAAGGCTCTATGCAGCCGGACGAATTCCAGGAGGTTTTTTGCGGCGTGAGGGTCGCCCGCCAGAACGAGCGACACTAATCAGTCGTCTCATCGATCGCCCTATGCGTCCCCTATTTCCAGGCTGGCTGCGAGATGACATTCAAATTGTCGCCACCACGTTATCGATGGACGAGAAGGTGCCCCCCGATGTGTTGGCTGTCACAGGAGCTTCAATTGCCACCCTGCTTGCTGGAATTCCATTTAATGGGCCGATGGCGGCCGTTCGGGTCGGACTGATTGGCGATGACTTTATCATTAACCCCACCTATAGCGAAATCGAAGCGGGCGATTTGGATCTGGTTGTAGCCGGATCTCCAGAGGGTGTGATTATGGTGGAAGCAGGCGCTAACCAACTGCCTGAACAAGACATCATTGAGGCGATCGAATTTGGTTACGAAGTCGTCTGTGATCTGATTCAAGCTCAGCGAGACTTGATTGCGGAACTGGGGATTGAAATTGTCCAGGAAACCGAGCCGGAAACTGACCCGACCCTGGAAAATTTCATTAGCGAACGAGTCACCGATTCTGTGAAAGGAATTTTGGCTCACTTCGAGTTCAGTAAAACCGAGCGAGATACTGCTCTAGACGAAGTCAAGGCTACCGTTGTCACAGCAATTGCTGAATTGCCAGAAGACGGTCCCATTAGAGTTGCGGCTGAAGCCAACTCTAAAGCAGTCAGCACTACGTTTAAGAGCATTACCAAAAAGCTCATGCGCCGCCAGATCATTGAAGACAATGTTCGAGTGGATGGACGCAAATTGGATGAAGTTCGTCCTATTTCTTGCCGAACGGGTCTGTTGCCCTCGCGGGTTCATGGTAGTGGCTTGTTCCAGCGAGGCTTAACTCAGGTGATGTCTGTGGCTACGTTGGGTACGCCAGGGGATGCCCAGGAAATGGACGACCTGCACCCAGAAGAACAAAAGCGCTACATGCACCATTACAATATGCCTCCCTATTCAGTCGGTGAAACCAAGCCGATGCGATCGCCCGGTCGTCGAGAGGTGGGGCATGGCGCACTGGCTGAGCGGGCTTTGATTCCAGTCTTGCCACCTAAAGAAGAGTTTCCCTATGTCATGCGGGTTGTCTCAGAGGTGCTATCTTCCAATGGTTCCACCTCAATGGGTTCGGTCTGTGGCTCAACCCTGGCATTAATGGATGCTGGCGTTCCCATTACTAAACCTGTTAGTGGTGCCGCAATGGGGTTGATCAAAGAAGGCGATGAAGTCCGAATTCTCACCGACATTCAAGGCATTGAAGACTTCTTGGGTGATATGGATTTTAAAGTGGCAGGCACGGCTCAAGGGATCACGGCTCTGCAAATGGATATGAAAATTAGCGGGTTGCCGATTAGCATCATCGCCGATGCTATCAAGCAGGCTCGCCCGGCTCGGATTCATATTCTGGGAAAAATGTTGGAGGCGATCGACAAACCTCGAACTGAGATGTCTCCTTATGCCCCTCGTTTGCTGACCATCAAGATTGATACCGACATGATTGGGATGGTCATTGGACCCGGCGGTAAGACGATCAAAGGGATTACCGAGCAAACTGGAGCCAAGGTAGATATTGAGGATGATGGGACTGTTACCATTTCTGCTGTGGATGGCAACAAAGCTAAACAAGCCCGCGCCATCATTGAGGGTATGACCCGCAAGCTGAGTGCAGGCGATGTCTTTGCGGGGAAGGTGACGCGGATTATCCCCATCGGTGCATTTGTGGAGTTTCTGCCTGGTAAGGAAGGCATGATCCACATTTCGCAATTAGCCGACTATCGCGTGGGCAAAGTCGAAGATGAAGTGGCGCTTGGCGATGAAGTCATTGTTAAAGTTCGGGAGATTGATGGTCGTGGTAGGGTTAACCTGACGCGCTTGGGAATTCATCCGGATGAAGCCGCCGCAGCGCGAGAAGCCACGAAGTAGGATTTGCTCAGCGTCCTATTTGGCAAAATAGAGCGTCATCAGGCAATAACCAAAGAGGGGGATGATGAGTGTTTCTCACTTTCCCCCTCTTTCGATTCAGTTTTCTACAGTATTTTCTATAGCAGTCGCAGCAACGTTTGGAGAGTCTTCACTTGCATGGCAATTCTTCATGGTAGCTGGATTTTCCAGCCTCAAGCTCAGACTTCAGAGAATTCTTTAGAGAGTTCTTCCGAAATAGAGCCATCAGACAGAGGAATCAGCGATCGAGGTGGCTATTTCTTTATTTGGGGCGAAGTCTGGCAACGGGTTGAACCTATCAAGATCAGTGCAAAAGCCGGCCCTCATCCGTTTGCCATGACTGCCGAAGCGTTGCGAGATCTTTTGCACTCGCTGCATCAATCTCAGCAGATCAACTGGACAGTTGCTGAATTTCCGTTAGAAGCTCCCCGTTCTCCATCTCGCGGGCGATCGCGTAAACGGGGAGGAAGTCAAATTCTCGAAGCTGAGCCGCAGTTTAATCGATCATCGCGCTGGCATAGCCTCAGTTTTTAGCCCGACTCAAGACATCCAAAATCAAGACATCCAAAATCAAGACATCCAAAATCAAGACTGGGTGACTGGGGTACCCCAACACTCCGCCACCGCAGGGTTAGAAGACCTTGCTCAAGCAGACACTTTCAGGCTTCATGCTTGGCAAGTTTCGGGCATTTGTCTGACAGTACAGGAAATGCTAAAACTGCTGCAATCTTTGCCGCTCAGTTCTGTCCAGGGAGAAGAATCTTCTTGGATAGGAGCAGACTTACGGTTTTGGTCGCATGTGACCCGCTGGCAGCTTGATTTACTGGCACGGGGCAAGTTCTTGCCTCAACTGCTGCGACAGGCAGAACATAATTTGGATACTCATCATCCAGATACTCATCATCCAGATACTCATCATCCAGATACTCATTATCCAGATACTCATTATCCAGCCCAGGCTCAGTGGCAAGTTCTCATTGATAGCGCTACCGACCAGTCCCGGCTTGATCAGTTTGTTCATCAAATGCCTGGAGCCTGTCAAACCTATCAGATAAAGAGTGATGAAGCGGTCACTGGCGATCGCCGGTCTGATTTGATTCTATCTTTTCTGAATGCGGCGATTGATGCAACAGTGCGATCGATCAGCGTCAACCCAGCGTTACCCTCTGCCCCTTTACCCAAGGACATGGCACTGCGAGAATGGTTGCAAGCTCTAGGCGCAAATTCAACCCTGGTAGCAGATCCTAGCAAACTCGATCGCTTGGAATCTGCTCTAACACAGTGGCTCGAACCCCTTCAGCATCAACTTCGCCAAAAATTCTTTGCGTTCCGCACCTGTTTTTACCTTCAGCCGCCCGCCGCAGGGCAAGGAAATTGGCTGCTGGAATATTATTTGCAAGCGGTCAATGACCCCAGCTTCATGGTGGGTGCTCAAGTGATTTGGAACAATCCAGTAGAGCGGCTGGAATATATGGGGCGGACGATTGATCAGCCGCAAGAAACACTGTTAGCAGGCTTGGGCCTGGCTTCGCGATTGTATCCGTTAATTGAACCTAGCTTGCAGGTGCAGCAGCCGAAAGCTTGTCTGCTCAATCCCTTAAAAGTATACGAATTCATCAAATCGGTGGC
This sequence comes from Leptolyngbyaceae cyanobacterium CRU_2_3, assembly GCA_012034795.1. GTDB lineage: Bacteria > Cyanobacteriota > Cyanobacteriia > Elainellales > Elainellaceae > Drouetiella. Next base: position 7,550 of record JAAUOQ010000010.1, on the reverse strand, counting down.
TTGGCGGCTGCAAGATAGTGGCTTTGGCGTGGTGCTGCCACCTAGCCTGTCCGGACAAGAAGGCTGGGCGAATCGATTAGGCTTGCGGGTGCAAGCTGAAACTCCGAAGTTGGGCAAAAATCAACGGTTGGGGCTGCAAAGCCTGCTGAATTTCAAGTGGGAACTGACGATCGGCGGGCAGAGATTGTCCAAGGTAGAGTTTGATCGGCTGGTGGCACTCAACACGCCGCTGGTGGAAATCAACGGTGAATGGGTGGAATTGCGTTCTCAGGATGTCAAAGCGGCTGAGGCTTTCTTCGCCAGCCGTAAAGACCAGATGGCGCTATCTCTGGAAGATGCGCTACGCATCAGCACGGGCGATACCCAGATGATTGAGAAGCTGCCGGTAGTTGGCTTTGAGGCATCGGGCACCCTACAAGAGTTGCTCAACGCGCTGACCACAGGCAACCAAACCGTGGAATTGATTGAAACGCCCAAAAATTTCCGGGGTGAGTTGCGTCCTTACCACGTTGCGGGGGGCTTCTTGGCTCGCGTTTTTATGAACGCTGGGGGGTTAGGGGCTTGTCTGGCAGACGACATGGGACTAGGAAAGACGATTCAGTTGATCGCTATGATGCTGCACTTGCAGGAGCAAGCCGTTCTAGAAAAACCAACGCTACTCGTATGTCCCACGTCAGTATTAGGCAACTGGGAGCGGGAGATTAAGCGATTTGCACCTAGCCTGAAGGTGCTAGTGCATCATGGTGATAAGCGATCGCAGGGCAAAGCCTTCACCCGAACCGTCAAGGAGCAACACCTGGTCATTACCAGCTATTCCCTGATTCACCGGGATCTAAAAGATTTGCAAAGCCTCACCTGGCAAGGCATTGTGTTAGACGAGGCTCAAAATGTGAAAACTCTGATGCCAAACAGTCTCAGGCCGTTCGGCAACTCGATACACAATTCCGCATTGCCCTGACTGGAACGCCAGTTGAAAATCGTCTATCAGAACTCTGGTCGATCATGGATTTCCTGAATCCAGGCTACTTGGGTCCTAAAAACTTCTTTCAGCGTCGCTTTGCGGTACCCATTGAGCGTTATGGTGATACTGCCTCTCTGAGAACGCTGCGGGCCCTGGCGCAGCCCTTTATTCTGCGTCGGTTGAAAACCGATCGCTCGATTATTCAAGACTTACCCGACAAGCAGGAAATGACTGTTTTCTGTGGTTTAACGGCAGGACAAGCCACGCTTTATCAGCAACTCGTCGATCAGTCTTTGGTGGAAATTGAATCGGCTGAAGGGATTCAAAGACGTGGCATGATATTGGCACTGTTGACCAAGCTGAAGCAAGTTTGCAACCACCCGGCTCTTTTTAAAGGGGAAACCGAGAATCATTTCTCTATTGCCGATGCTCATGCCGATGCTCACTTCCTGGCTCACTCTGGTAAATTGCAGCGCCTCGAAGAAATGTTGGAAGAACTGCTGTTGGCAGGCGATCGCTGCTTGATCTTCACACAATTTGCTGAGTGGGGAAAACTGTTGCAGCCCTATCTAGAGAAAAAGTTTGACCGAGAGGTGCTGTTTCTCTATGGGGGTTCTTCTAAGAAACAACGCGAGGAAATGATCGATCGCTTCCAAAATGATCCACAGGGGCCAAGAATTTTCATCCTATCTTTGAAAGCCGGAGGAGTGGGCTTAAACCTAACTCGCGCAAATCATGTGTTTCACTTCGATCGCTGGTGGAATCCCGCAGTTGAAAACCAGGCTACCGATCGTGTATTTCGGATTGGGCAAACCCGCAATGTGCAGGTGCATAAGTTTGTGTGTACAGGCACCTTAGAAGAGCGTATTCACGAATTGATTGAAAGCAAAAAAGCTCTGTCAGATCAAGTTGTCGGGGCAGGCGAAAACTGGTTGGCTGAGCTAGATACCAATGCCCTCAGAGATCTACTGCTGCTGGATCGAGCAGCGGTAATTGATGATAGTGATCCGTGATGGAGCGATCGCCCCTTTCATATCAAGTCGAGTTGAACACCCGTTGAATACCCATTAGTTTTATGGGCACGGCGCTTTGTGCCGCGCCAAACATAAGATTGGGTTTTAAGGGGCATTCAAGCCGATCTCTTATCAGCACTCTACTCTCAGGTTTCACTATGCGATCGTTGCCGAAATCAACGATAAAATTCAACGCAAAAAAGCTGTAGTCTGGACCGTTGAAGAACTAAAAGCCAGGGTTCAAGAAATTGGCGTGACACAGACTGCCAAGCAGGTAGATGTAATCACCACAGGCACATTTGAGCCGATGGAATCTTCGGGAGCCATCCTTAACATTGGGCATACCGATCCTCCCATCAAGATTCGCCAATGCTGGCTAGAGGGGATTCCTGCCTATGCTGGGTTTGGTGCCGTAGACCTGTATCTGGGTGCAACCCAAATGCTAGATTACACCAGCATAGGTGATGGACTCGATGGTGCAGATTTGCGAGAGCGGGGAGGGGGGCATGTCATTGCCGATTTGATTGCTGGAAAGCCGGTAAATCTGCGGGCGATCGGTCAAGTCACAGACTGCTATTCTCGTGCTTCGTTGGAAACAACAATCACCCGTGATACCATCAACCAATTTTATTTATTTAACCCGCGCAACCTCTATCAAAATTTTATTGTGGGTGTGAATGGTGGGGATCGACCTCTCTACACCTACCTGGGGCCTTTGCAACCACAGCTTGGTAATGCAGTTTACTCCAATCCAGGGGCAATTTCGCCGCTGATGAACGATCCCGATCTTCAGTTGATTGGCATTGGCACCCGTATCTTTTTAGGCGGTGGCGTCGGCTATGTGGCATGGGAAGGAACTCAGCACTTTCCATTGCAAAAGCGCCTGCCCAACCATACTCCCATTGGGCCAGCCGCAACCTTAGCCCTGATCGGCGATGCCAAACAAATGCAGGCTCGATGGGTCCGGGGATGCTATTTCAAGAGTTATGGCCCATCCTTGATGATAGGGGTGGGGGTACCGTTTCCTGTGTTGCAAGAAGAGGTGGTAGCTCACTGTGCAGTTCAAGATCAGGATCTGGTTGCACCTGTGATGGATTTCTCAATTCCCCGCCGGGTGCGCCCCTCATTTGGCTTGGTGAGCTATGCCCAACTTAAATCGGGTCGGATTGCTATTGACGGCAAAACCGTTCGAGTGGCTCCGCTGGCCAGCATCTATCTGTCGCGGCAGGTGGCAGCAGAGCTAAAGCAGTGGATTGAAGCCGGGCAGTTTACCCTCACAGAGCCGGTTGCAGTCATCCCTATGGATCGATCGTTTGTGTCGCAAGATCGCTGGGGTTCACAGATTACGCTAGAGTGAGTTAGTTTTTCATACCGATTTAAGCATTATTTTAGGCACATTAAGGCTTAGGAGAGGCTTGGCACTGCCAAGCCCGTACAAGAGTCTGTCGTGTTTTCAATTTAAATCGGTATCACATTGTTTTAAACGACCTGATACATAAAGCTCAGGGTTGCCCAAGCATTGACATCCATCGCATAGCTATCTACTGGAATCTCTGCTCTGGGCAACAGGGGAGCACTGGCTTCATGCAAATCCTGGAGTAGCCCTTGCACCACCTCCAACAAATTGGGCAGCAGTCCGATCGATCGCACATCCGTCCGGAGAACCGTTCCCAAAGCTTGATAGGCTTGCGTTAGCCGGGCTGTGCTAAAAACCAAATGAGTCTCTACTAAGCCAGAGGTCTGGAGTTTCCAATCTATTCCCGTGGGGGGAATGGTGAAGTTTTCACCGGGTGGAATGGCTGTCTTTTCGAGACTGGTAGTGCCCTTACCCGGAGAGAGGGCGATCGCATTTCCGGCTGCATCTAGACCTAGGACGATGAAATAAAGAGGGCGATCGCTGTAGTTGGTTAACTGATACTGAATTCGACTACCAACCGTTACTGTTATGCCTGCTGTCTCTGGCAATTGCCGTTCTGAGAAGGACTGAGTAGAGGCTTGAGTAGAGGCTTGAGTAGGCGGTGTCCAAGCGGCCCGTCTAGTTTCCTGCTGCATCAAAAGCCTGACTGTTTGCGGACTAACCAATTCTAGGGCTGCTTTCACTCCCAAGCGCGATGATCCTTGATTTGCTGTGAGGCGGAGAAGCTTAGTTGCGAGCAGTGTCCGTAATTGTGGAGTCATGCGATTAACAGCAGTTTTCACCGCTTCATCGTCCTTAACCAAGGTGCTAGGAATGGCATCTCGACCTGGATAAAACAAACCATAGCTATTCTTAGCAGGAAAGGTTTGTGGATCAGGAACAGGAGAAACGGGCAGGTTTTTGGAGCTAATTTCGTTTGGCAGCGGCTCTGAAGAATCGCTGTTTTGTGCCATCTCTAGTGGTGGATTGGTCACCAGGGGTGACAGGGAAGCCGTCAAAGTTTGAGGAGGTTGTTTTTGCCAAACAAAAAGTCAGCAGGCTGTTCTCCAGCCTTAACGGACGAGACTTTGGGGATGGCAGAAAAAGCGCTTGTGGCATCTACTCGCTCAATCCGCTCCAGGCTGGCATCAATTGCTACAGTTAACCCAACATTGCGGGGCAAGATCCGCACTCGCTCCTGAACAAGCTGCCCCACTTGCAGCGGACTGGCTCCCTCCGCAGCCGACAGCCGAGTTTTAAAGGTCAATCCTTCCCGCGATCGCACTTGCAGCAAGGGACTGTCCCCCTCTGCTTGCACTTCTAGCAGAGATGCTCCATAGTTCTCCACGACTGTTGCGGGTAAACCTGCAAGCCAAAGCTGTGCCTTATCCTCTTCATCTAGGGCTGCAATGAAACCATCGGCGCTGGGCAGAGAAGTAGCGTCAGCGATCGCCAGCGATACTTGCTGTCCAGTCAGTGAGGGGATCTGTTCTATGCCTGCCGTTTGGCGGACTGCCACCGCAGCTTGGCCGAGGCTAAAGTAAAGCGTTGTTGCGGGAGTGGTGCACCAAAGCTGCTGCGTTAAAGCATAGGTCAACAACCCTGCACTAAAGCCATTCCATTGCACTTCGGTGGTAACCTGATTGGGGCTAGCAGCAGATAACACCAACCCAGGCAATTGTCCCGACTGCCACTGCGAGCGCACCTGCTCTCTAGATACTCTTGTTTGTCGGCTCAGATGTTCCTGAAGCAGGCGTTCTGACTCACTAACTTGCCCGCTGGGAGCATTCGGGCGCGATCGAATATGGAGGTTGCCCTGAAGGGTTCTGCCCAGTGTGGTGTGTCCGGTGTCGAGCAGTGTCGTGATCTGCTCTGTGTGGAGCGATTGCAGCAACCACACCAGGGTTTCTGCCATCAGATCGCGAAGGACTGGACTGGTTTCAGTGGGTAGTAAACCATCCACAGGGACAAAGCTAATTTGCTCTGGGCTATTTTGCCTAAAGCGAGCTAATGCAATGCCAGGATTCTGTACCTTAACACAACTCCCTAACCCACTGAAGTGAAAGACTACCACATCTCCTGGGCGAGCCTGTTCCATTAAATGAGCCTGAAAGGCATCGACAATCGCTTGCTGAGTGGCTTGTTGATCAGTCAAGGTCAGAATATCACTGGACTGAAAGCCAAACCGATGAGTTAGCAGTTCCTGCTGCAAGGCCACATCGGTCAAGCACCCGGTTAGGGCTGTGCCTTTGGAGGACACATAATCGCAGACCTGCTCAGAATATTGATTGATTCCCACCAGCAATGCTAGCTTGCGACGGGTGGGTAGAGCAATCGCCTGCTGATAGCGATCTGTCATCAGCAGCAAGCTGGTCTCACTGAGTCCCAAAGCAGTTAGGGTCAGACCCATTTGCTGGAGAAATGTTCGTCGCGTTCGTCTCATACTTCTATTTCAGCATCAAACTTTGCCCAACCCCACAATTAAAGTCAGCTTTTTAGAGATACTAAGTTAAGCTGAGCAGTAATAAAATTAACTGATAGTCTGCCCAGAAACTTGTGATTCCACTTCGCCCTTCTGCTGACCACCAAACGCTCCTCAACCTCGCCTGTCGCTTTCCTGAGCTAGATATCATGTCTGCTGAAACCTGTATTGCGTTTCTCAATGCAATGGCAGACTTTCAAGAGGCTGCGGCTGCTTATTTTTCTCGATATGGTCTATCAATGGGCAAGTTTACCCTATTAATGCAGCTATTTCATGCCGATCAACAAGAAATCACTCCCTCTGCCTGCGCCGATCGGGCAGGAGTCACTCGAGCGACCATCACCGGGTTATTAGACGGACTGGAGCGGGATGGTTGGGTAAAACGCAAACCGATTCCAGGCGATCGCCGGATGCTGCGCGTTGAGCTAACCAAAGTTGGGCGAGAGCGGCTGGTGGAAATGCTTCCCGATCACTTTTGCCGCACCAAAAAACTGACGTCTTATCTGACGGATGCCGAAAAACAAACGTTGATCGAGCTGCTACGAAAGTTTCAAAAGGGCAAGTCCGCCCTGCTAGAACAATAGGATGATTGGAACAATCGGGGAAGGAGGTTCGCCAAGAAGATTTCCAGGAAAGAATCTCCCCGTTTCAAAGCTGTAGTGTAAGCATCTTGCCCGCGGTTTGAGAGATGCTCACACTGTGCTGGCATTTGCTTTTGTAGAAATCTTCTAGAGTTGTAGTTTTCTAGGTTCTGCTCTCCCAGTTGGTAGCTCTCCCAGTTGGTAGCTCTCCCAGTTGGTAGCTCAAGAGGCTAGTGCACCTTAGAAGCCCCACTAACGCCATCGTCAACTAGCCTACCATCTTCCATGTACACAATGCGATCGGCAATATCCAGGATGCGATTGTCATGCGTCACTAGCAGAATGGTGCAGCCTTGTTCTTTGGCGAGTTTTTGCATCAATTCCACCACATCCCGACCAGATTTTTTATCTAGTGCTGCGGTGGGTTCATCGGCAAGAACGATTTTGGGTTGACTGATTAAGGCCCGGGCAATGGCAACCCGCTGCTTTTGCCCACCCGATAAGCTTTCGGGATAGTAGTCTACTCGATCGCCCAAACCCACAGTTTTCAACATCTCAACAGCTAATGCATCCAGATTTTGATGGAGAGCATGATCATGTAATTCTAGTGACAGACGTACATTCTGTTTAGCAGTAAGAAACGTCATCAAATTGTGAGCCTGGAAAATATAGCCAATCTGCTGCCGCAACTGAGTCAACTGCATTTTGCTGGCTCCGCAGATGTCTTGATGCAAAATCTTCAGGCTGCCGGACTGGGCCGATCGCAGTCCTCCCATTAAAGTCAGCAGAGTGGTTTTACCGGAGCCTGAAGGGCCGGTCATAATCACGATTTCACCAGCGCTGATCTCTAGATTAATGTCGAACAACACCTGCTTGCGAAGATTATTTTCCCCAAAATAGTGATTGAGATTTTGGGCTGAGATCACCGGCTGAGAGGGTGTAGAGATGGGAGGAGAAGGCAATACAGCAGTTGAGGTCATAGCAAAATTTCAGGGATGAGTGGCTAAAATACAGCTTGGCTAAAATACAGCTTGGCTAAAACACAGCTTGGCTAGAACACATCTGCGGGATCGGCAGTTTGCAGTTTTCGGAGAGCGATCGCCCCCGATGCGGTACA
>JAAUOQ010000009.1 GCA_012034795.1 Leptolyngbyaceae cyanobacterium CRU_2_3 | reverse complement strand
AGCAGTTTACTGCAAAGACAGTCTTGCTCCGCAAGAGAGCGAAGGTGCTCTGACGGGGTGTGGATGGCAAAGAGTCGTGTTAGATGTCTATGGCGATCCCCAATCCTCTGGGAGAAGGAACCGGCCATTTTGTGGTGTGTGCTGATTTTGATAATGATGGCGATGACGAGTTTTTAGTTGCACTTCGCGGTCCTGAACCCTGGCAAGGCGTGTTTTATTACAAAGCGATCGATGTAGAAAAAGGCGCATTTGTAAAATGGCGGGTTTCCTCCGATTCAGCAGCGCGGATCGCAGTAGGTGATTTTGACGGTGATGGAAGATTGGATTTTGCTACTATCGGGTATTCCGTCCAGGGATATTACTGTGCAGAGAATCCTTCTATTGTTGTTTTCTACAACAAATTTGCCCCTGTTTAGCTTGTTTAACTTGTTTAACTTGTTCACAAAACATATGTCAGAGCGAAATCATGCAAGCACAAAATCAAGTTAAGCCTTTGGGTTTAGCAGATTCGTATATTGATACAAAATTTGTGGAAAATGCATGGGGTTATCCCATCTCAAACTATACTCTGACCATCAACCCAAATATCTCAGAAGCCTACATTGACGAGCTTCCTAGAAATATTATTCCTCCGCTCTCCTCCACCATTCTCAAAGATACTTGCATTAAGGAAGCGACCTCTTTAATCCTGCTCGAAGTCATTCAGGAAAACCAGATTGAGAATATTATTTCTGAGCCAGGTTGGGATCTGTATGGGAATATCATTGGCGATCTTCCACCTCCCAAAAATTCCCACGAACTCCAATATCCAAAGAATACGCTGTTATGGCGCTCTCCACAAATTAGCTTGGGCTGCTTTGAGATCAATCCCTATATCATGACTCGACAAGCGATCGCTCCAACTAAAAAGCAAAAATTTGAAATCAAAGTCAATCTATGGTTTGCACCCGCCAATACCGACTGTTTTATCCACAATCAGCATAATTTCATTGAAATTCATTCGCAAATTTTGGGGCAAGGCAGAATGCAAAAATTTAAAGCCCAAGATTACGATTCACTCTATGAAGATATCTTGATGAGTCCGGGATACACAACCCAAATTCCCTTTTGTCAGATTAGGGAAGACAAAGAATATACCTATCCTTGGCACCAGTATCATGCCGACACTGATTGTATTTGGCTAGCGATTGAGTATCATCCCATCGATAAAAATTAGAACGTTTTAGGATAGTTCTAGGATAATTTTAGGACGAGCAAATTTTACCCTGCTGTAAAAGAATTGGAACATTTTAAGACGGTTTAGCATTATCAGTTCTCGAAACTAACTCAATCTCCTAGGTAGGATAATTACCATGTCACAAGCAATCAATGCTCAGTCGGCTTACAAGTTCATCACCGTAGAAGAGTATTTCGACGATTATAAAAATTGGCAGAAGTTAGATAAGGTTTCCTCCTACACTTACAATGCAGATACCAAAACGCTGGCACTGAACTTCAACAAACAGGATGGTTCTACCTGCGCTATGCTGCTGCAATTTGTGCTCAAGGATGCGTTTAGAGTGCGCTTCAACCCTGGCAAAGTTGAGCAGGACTACGTCTCTCACAACACTGCTTCTGTAGCTTTAGACACATTTGAGGATTTGCGATTAGCCCTGGAATCAGAGGAACCGTTTCAAATCGACGTCAAAGAAAGACACCGATGATCTGGGCGATCGCATTCAACTGATCGTCAGTGAACCAAATGCACGACGATTTGAAATGAAGGTAGTCGTTAGCTGCGTCCCTTTCAAAATTGCTGTGTTTGACTGTGCCGATGATGGGCATGAATACAAAGTTTGGGAAACTACGGTTCCTGGAATCTATTACACTCCATATGGTGATGGTGACCATGCCATTATCCAAGCTGTTAATAAACCAGCTACCGCCAGATACTTTGGTTTTGGTGAGCAGGGAGGCAAGTCTCTCTGCAAAGATACCGAACAAGTCACCTACTTTAATTTCGACAACATGCGCTACCGTCAGGTCTACAATCACGGGCCATTAGACGAGCGCGAACCGCTTTATCACTCTGATCCATTTTTTATTGAGTTTAATGGTATTCCCGACCAAGACTCGGTTTCTGGCATCTTCATCGACAACCCTTCCCAAATTTGTATTGATATTGGCTACCTCAATTCCAGCCGCTATATGTTTGGAACGCGGTTTGGTGATCTTGACTATTATTTCTTTGTCGGCAATGAATGCGCTGAATTAGTGGATGCCTTTAGCTTAATTATTGGCCGTTCAAAGTTGAAGCCCCGCTATATATTGGGATATCACCAAGGCTGCTATGGCTATGAAAATCGGGCAGCTTTAGAATGGACAGTAAACAAGCATCGGGATTATCAAATACCGCTGGATGGACTGCATGTTGATGTTGATGTGCAGCACAACTATCAGACTTTTACGATTAACGAAGGGTATTTCCCCAATCCCAAAGAGATGTTTGCTAACTTGCGATCGCAAGGAGTTAAGTGCGGCACCAACATCACTCCCATCATTAGCAACCTCGACCCTAACTACAAAACCTATAGCGAGGGGCTAGCCAATCATTACTTCGTTCTAGATGAACGTCTCAATCCCGATCAGCCCGAAAGTAAAAAATATCAGGATTTCAACTGTGGGACTGAGTACTTTTATCAGTTTACTGATCCGGAAGGAAATTTTAACAGCGGCAACCCTTACATCGGCGAAGTCTATTACGGAGAATATCAAGGTCATCCGCTGGGTACAACAGGTCACTATGCCGATTTAGCCCGATCAGAGGTGCGCGAGTGGTGGGGCAAGCAATACCAATTTCTGTTTGATATGGGCTTGGAATTTGTTTGGCAAGACATGACCACACCCGCGATTCGCCCGACTCGTGGAGATATGCGAAGCTTTCCTTTCACATTATGGGTGACAGATGATTTTTATGATGAAGGGAATACGAAAAACCTGGCAATCAAAATTTGGAATTTGTATTCGTACAATCTCCACAAAGCCACTTATCACGGTTTAAACCAGCTTCCCGGTAGAGAGAACAAGCGTAACTTCATTATCGGCCGTGGTAGTTTTGCTGGTATGCATCGATACGCTGGGTTGTGGACAGGCGACAACTGTTCCAGTTGGGATTTTCTCCGGATGAACGTTGCTCAAGTCCTATCGCTTGGCATGTGCGGCATGGTGATCTGCGGCCAAGACATTGGTGGTTTTGAAGCTGAAAACGACTCACAACGCTGGGTTGGGCCTGAACTCTTGATTCGCTGGACGGTTGCAGGAGCTTTTTTGCCCTGGTTTCGCAACCACTATATGAGAAAAGGTCGGAAAGATTTTCAAGAACTATTCATGTACGAAGAATGGTTTAACCAATACTGCGGGGGGCAATTACCAGAACCTCAAGATCTATACCGCAGTGTCCTACCGATTTGTAAGTATTACATTGAATTGCGCTATCGACTGCTCCAGCTTTTCTATGATGCGATGTTTGAAAATACGCTCAATGGCATGCCCATCTGCCGAGCGATGTTCCTTAACGATCCTCAAGACAAAGCGCTCTACAATGACAAACTTGGGTTTCTAGACAATCAGTTTTTTGTCCGTAAAGATCTGTTAATTGCACCGATTTTGGAACCGCAAGCCGATACAAATGGCTACGGAAAACGGCAGATTTATCTACCAGCAGGGAGCGACTGGTATTGTTTTACGGACAATCGGCAACCCCTCGATGTTGCAGTTGAAGGCGGAACAACAATTCGCGATTTTGATGCCCGTCTTGATGCTCATCATGATCACATTCCTTTCATTGTGCCAATTTACGTGCGAGCAGGCGCGATCATCCCAACGGTGGGAGTTGAGCAATATGTAGGAGAACGAAGCAGCAAAGAGCAGCCCCATCCCATCACTCTAAATATCTATCCAGGACAAAGTGGAGAATATACCCTCTATCTGGACGATGGAGTTAGCCGTTCCTCTGCTCCCCAAAAAGCTGCCAAAGCTGGCGGTGATCCACTCTCAAACAGTGAGTATCGGGAGACGCGCATTGCCCACACCTATACCGCTGAAAGAATTCGCGAGATCCGCGTAGAGCGTATCCATGATCGCTATACACCAAAATTTGAGCCTTATTTCTTCGTAGCAATACTCCATGATCCAACAGAGACAACAGGAAGTTCCGGTGCTTTAAAGCAAGTCACCCTCAACGGTCAAACAGTTGCTTTCATGGCAGACGGCACCTCCCTTGAAGATGCTGCTAGTCATGCCTGGTGCTACAACTCAGATACCCATATGAGTTCCCTCAAGGTGTTTGACAATAGTTCAGCGATCGCCATTACCCTGGAATACTTCTAAAGAATTTCAGCTTGAGTATGGTAGAGAGTATAACAACACTCTCTACCATAAGTATTACTCTATAATTACTAACCAGCCTATTTATACCTTCTAAAATCTCCTTCTAGAATCTTAGAGGTTTCAGTTTGAAGACTTATTTCAATACCAACTTTTATTTCATCTTTACATAGAAAATGCTCTTCAAGCACAAAGTAAATTACTGATGCTTGCTCTAGAAATGGTTCTGTTGCTTAGGTGAAATAATCATGGAAAAATTTTCAAATCAGCAAAATTTATCCCGAAGAAACCTCCTCCAGTTTGGTGTAGGGCTAATTGGCACAGGTTCGCTGACTGCTTGGTCAGGAACAGGGGCACTTGCCCAAACCGTTGAGCATCGGGCATTTCGTAGCCAGCAAGACCTGCTTGTCGCTGCTGATCCAGGAAGTCATCACACCCAGAGTACTTTGACTCCCGATCAGTCCCTGGCACAACTCATGGCGGGAAACCAGCGATTCGTTGCCAAAAGACGGCTCAATCCTCATCAAGATATTGCCCGCATCACTGAAGTTGCAACCGGACAATCTCCCTTTGCGGCAATTTTGAGTTGTGCCGACTCACGAGTAGTACCAGAAATTGCGTTTGATCAAGGCATTGGGGATCTGTTTGTAGTGCGCGTTGCTGGCAATATTGCTATTACCGAAGACATCGCCAGTGAAGAGTATGCGGTCGGGGTTCTGAAAGCACCACTATTGATGGTTCTGGGGCATGAGCGATGTGGTGCAGTAGCAGCGGCTGTGGAAGGGGGTGAATTGCCAGGGGTGATTGAATCCCTTGTATTTGCGATTCGGCCAGCCGTTCAAGCCTCGCAGGAAGAGACAGGCGATCGCCTCACAAACGCGGTCAAAGCAAATGTGCGATTACAAGTACAACGTCTACAAACCTCGTCTGTGATTGCTTCAGCCGTACAAGAAGGTAAACTCAAGGTTGTGGGTGCCTACTACGACTTAGATACAGGTGAAATTAGTTTAGTTAATTAGGATAACGACTACAAGTTAACAATCTACTTAAACCCGATTAAACCCGATTGTAGAGAGCTAATCTGCTAGACATTTGAGGTAATTTACGGGGGGTTAAGTGGAACGATCCGACTCAAAAAGATCATGCATAAAGAAAAACTAGGCGCTTTGATCGATGGTATTTATGCCATTGCTTTAACCATTCTCGTTTTAGACCTACCCAAACCTGAAACAGCAGAAAACCTGATTGATTTTATTCCTAAGATACAGTACAGCTTTATTGACTATAGTCTCAGTTTCTTTCTATTATTTGCTTTTGGTACAACCAGCGGCGCATTAATGAACTCATTGAACATCTTAGCCGATTGACCATGTGGCTCAATGGTTTTGCACTGCTTTTTATTTGCCTCATTCCCTATTCAATGGTTGTACTTCATCGGTATGGAGATAACGAGTATGTAGATATATTTTATGTCGCCAATTGGCTAATTGTAGATATTCTCATGCATATTATCTTGCGGCTTCATGGAAGACAAAGATGTAACGGACAAGAAAGCATGGAAATAATTAAGGACTTATTTCTATCGCGAAAAGTTGCTACAACCTTCACTATCGCAATTCTAATATTAGCAATTCTCTCACCTGTTCCCAACCGATATGCTTTACTTTTTGTTCCCTTATTACTAATTTTTGAGAAGGAAATTGTTTGGCTCAATAAAATATTTTTTGCTTTTATCAAGAGGAGAAATTTTAAATTTTAAGTGGGATAGATCCTCAGTTTTCTAGCTTTTAAAGCCCAAAATTTCTTCGGGATTTTGCGCTGCATGAAGCACGACCCAAAATCCCCATTAAGATCTTTTGAGATTTGCTAATGCCCAGCCATGCTGTGGCTGATGGCACTAAAGTCGGCTTGATCGATCGGGCTTTCATAGGCAAACTTACCGCCACTGATGACCAGCAGGCGATCGCTCAGCTTCAGGAGTTCATCCAGATCTTCGCTGACCAGTAGCACCGCCACACCCCGATTGCGAGCTTCTACAATTTGACCATGAATGAATTCTACCGCCGCAAAATCTAAGCCAAAGCAGGGATTGGCGGCAATCAGCAAATTGATGGAATCGGACGAGAGTTCGCGCGCCAGAACTGCCCGCTGAACATTGCCTCCCGAAAGATTACTGATCGGCGTCTCTGGCGAAGGCGTTTTCACTGAGAATTGCTTAATCAATCCATGTGCCATCGTGCGAATGGCATTGAGTAGCAGCAAAAAGCCTTTGGACTGGGGTGGGCGATCGAACGTTCTCAGCGCCATATTTTCAGCTACGCTCATATGAGGCACACAGGCATTGCGGAGCGGTTCTTCGGGCAGGGCAAACACCTTATGCTGATACATTTCACTGCGAGTGGCCAGGTAGAGTTGGCCATTGACGTGGACTTGTCCAGAAGTGGGCGATCGCTGACCCGCCAGTACCTCCACTAGTTCCTTCTGTCCATTGCCCGAAATCCCAGCAATTCCCACAATTTCGCCCTTGTGAACTGTCAGGCTCAAACCATTGACAGCGGGAAGCCCGTTGTCTTTGTTGGCATGGATGTCTTGAACGTCCAGCACCGGCACAACATGTTCATGGGTCACTTTCGAGACAGGTTGCGGGGCTTTGCGCTCGCCCATCATCATTTCTGCCATATCGGAGACGTCCAGATCTTGCACCGATCCATGTCCGGCAAACTTGCCCTTGCGTAACACGGTGACTTCATCAGCAAAGCGAGTCACCTCCCGAAATTTGTGGGTGATAATCAGTACACTCAGGCGGCCAGACGTGACTTGCTGCCGAATCAACCCCAGCACTTCATCCGCTTCATCGGGAGTCAACACCGAGGTAGGCTCATCCAAAATCAGAATTTTGCTCTTGAGATAGAGTTGCTTCAGAATCTCCAGCTTTTGCTTTTGCCCAGCGGCTAATTGCGAGATCAGCGCATCTAACGGCACTTGAAAAGGAGCATTGGCCATAAAAGCACTGAGCCTGTCGTACTCGTCCTTCCAGTTGATGAAATGGGGACTATCAATGCGAGACAGCACCAAATTTTCGGCCACTGTCATGGCTGGAACCGAGGTGAAGTGCTGATACACCATACCAATACCGTAGCGCTGGGCATCACGAGGACTATCGATGGCACGGGAGTGTTTATTAATTAAAACATCGCCCTGATCCGGCCGATAGAAACCCATAATGCACTTGACCAACGTGCTTTTACCCGCACCATTTTCGCCTAGTAAGGCATGAAATGTACCAGGCTTTAGCAGCATAGAGACATGATCGAGGGCAACCAGTTTGCCGAATTGCTTGGTCATGTTGACCACTTCTAGTTCGGGAGGCGCTTCAATTTCGATGTTGAGGGGGGCAGTGGCGGTGGTTGTCGATGGGGAAGAGGAGGGAGGGGGATGGGAGGAAGGGGGAATAGCTCTAAAAATTACATACAAATCAAATTACAAGTCTTTGATGGCAGCAATGAGGGCAAGCGAGTCTGAAACAGCACCAAAGACACCGCCCTGCATCGTCACCATATTGAGAGCAGCCAAGTGGTTGCTGTAATCGGTGGCTCCTGTGCAGTCTGAGAGAATCAAGCATTCATAGCCGCGATCGTTGGCGTCTCGCAGGGTGGTATGCACACAGACATCGGTTGTGATACCAGCCAAGATAATATTCTGGATACCTTTCGTTTTAAGTAATAGATCTAGATCGGTTGAATAAAATGAGCCTTTGCCGGGTTTGTCGATAATTGCCTCACCTGCTAGAGGAGATAACTCTGGAATAATTTCCCAACCAGGTTCACCGCGCACCAGAATTCTGCCACAAGGGCCTGGGTCGCCAATTCCTGCCCCAATTTGGCGCGATCGCCAGCGTTTATTTTCCGGCAAATCTGCCAAATCAGGGCGGTGGCCCTCCCGCGTATGCATGATGTGAAACCCCTTGGAGCGCATCAGAGCCAGCAGGGTTTGCAGGGGAGCAATGGGCGATCGCGTCAGCGACAGATCATAGCCCATCTTGTCCACGTAGCCACCTTCTCCACAAAAATCGGTCTGCATATCAATAATCAGCAGCACCGTATTTGTGGGGCGCAAGTCACCATTGTAAGGATAGGGATACGGGTTAGCCTCAACGAATAGTCCCATCATTTAGCGTCCTAGTTAGCATCCTAGCTGGCAACATCTACTACTCTCAACTCTTCCCCTTCGTAAGTGCGGGTAGGAACTGGAAACCCACAAGAGGCACCATCTTTGTGAACTACTTCGTCTTCCCAAGGGAGGCGATAGTGTCCCTGAGTCATATCTTTCATGTAGGTGTAGGGGCAGTCCTGAGCGCCACCCTTGACTGCCACATAGCCGCGATGTCCAAACTGGTAGATGTTGTTCTCAACGCCCCAGTATTTACGGGCTTCGCGTACCAGATCGGGTCGCAGTTCGGCGGTGATAATCTCATCTGGACGGTGGCTACCCATCACCATCGGGATACCGTCGAAGTTGACAAACATGCCTTCGCCCATTGAGTCGAACGTGCCGTCTGTACCGCACATACAGACTGATGCTGTGTAGATCAGATTACAAAAGGCATTGGCTTGGTTGGTGATCTGCCAGGAGTGACGAATGGGAGCCGTATAGCCTGCGGTGCGAATCATGATTTCGGCTCCCTTGTAGGCACACTCTCTAGCCATTTCCGGGAACATCCCGTCATGACAGATGATCAAGGCGATCGTACTGCCGTTAGGGCCTTCGCAAACTGGAATTCCTAAATTACCTGGCTCCCAAGGCTCTACAGGCACCCAGGGATGCAGCTTGCGGTAGTACAGCTTCAGTTCGCCCTGGTCATCAATAATAATGCCGCTATTGTAGGGGTTACCATGCGGATTGTATTCCATGATGGAGAAGCAGCCCCAGATGTGGTTCTGCCGACAAGCTTGCTGAAAAGCAGCCACCTCTGGCCCATCCAGCCGACACATAATCTCAGGATTGGTATCCATCGATAACCCATGGAGCGCATACTCTGGAAACACTACCAAATCCATGGTTGGCTGATTGCGCCGTGCCTTTGCCACCAAATGGCAGATGCGATCGCTCTGTGCCGCCAAATCGTCTGGTGTAAAGACGTTGGGAAGCTGAAGTTGCACCAATCCCAACACGACGCCACCAGGAGATTTATTCAGTCCACCGAGTCCACTCATATTCCTCACCTCAAAAGTAAGTCTAGCAGCTTTTCATTCTTCATTTAAGAATGTCAATCATACAAAAGTTAGTAGATACATAGTATATATTTTCGTACATACTCGATGAATTAAAAATGTATAAGTTGGTATCTACATAGACAACTCAAGTGTCCAACTCAAGTATCCGTACCAAGCGCGCCAGGTGCTCCCGTAAGCGATCGCTTCGGTGAACAGGTAAAAATCATAATCACCAGCGTCAGGATGTAGGGAGCGGCATTAAACAGGTAGTAGCCCTCTTTGATGCCAACCGACTGCAACGCTGGACCCAAAGCTTGAGCGCCCCCAAACAGTAGCGAGGCCCAGAGGCACTGAATCGGGTTCCAGCGGGCAAAGATCACCAATGCCACTGCCATCAAACCTTGTCCGCTAGAAATTCGCTCTGTCCACAGTCCAGGATAGTAAAGCGATAGCGAGGCCCCCCCAATACCTGCCAGAAAGCTGCCTGCAATCACACTCAGTAAGCGCACTTTAAAGATTGAAACTCCCATCGCTCTGGCGGCATCGGGGCTATCGCCCACTGCCCGAATCAACAGTCCCCAACGGGTCGATTTGAAAAACCAGTGCATGATGGGGGCAATCACGATTCCCAACAAAAACAGGGGCTAATTTGCAAGGCCGCTTCCACCGCGGGAATGCCGCTCCAAGCTCCCAGATCGATCGTGGGTAACTGCGTTGCCTTCGGCTGAATAAAGGGTTTGCCAAAGAAGAAGGCCACTCCACTGCCAAAAATAATCATGGCAATTCCCACCGCCACATCGTTAACTCGGAACTGCTGCGACAGCCAGCCATGAATCACGCCCAAAGCTGCTCCCGCCAATCCAGCGGCAATCACCCCAATCCAGGGGGAGCCGGTGATGTAAGACAGTGCGTAGGCCGTCATGGCACCCGTTAACAGCGTGCCTTCTAAACCCAGGTTAATTTTGCCACTTTTCTCGGTCAGGCACTCGCCCAAACTGACAAACAGGAACGGGGTACCGCCCCGCATCGTGCCAGCAGCGATCGCCAACGGTACACCCCACCATCCCAATGCTTCTACTGCCATTCCCCCACTCCATCTACTAATCGGTTGAATCACTAACTCATCACAACTGGCTCTTGTCCGGGGCTAGAGGGCGGAGCAGGCGGATTGACCCATAACGGTTTCTCTTTGAAGAAAGGAATCTTGCCGTAGAGCGAATCGCTGAATAGCACTACCAGAAAGACAATTCCCTCAAAAACTAGCACCGTCGCATCTGGCAGGTTGTGTGCTCTCTGCAAAATGCCGCCACTGGCTAAAATCCCCCCCACCAACAAAGACATCAGGATCGCAGCTAGAGGGTTATGTCGGGCAGCAAAGGCAACCAAAATGCCGCCATAGCCATAGCCGACATTCAGCGATTCATTGGCACTGCCTTGAACGGCCGCCACTTCGATCATGCCTGCCAGTCCAGCACAACTTCCTGCCAAGAAGCAAACGATGAGCGTGAGCTTGCCAACGGGCAACCCAGCGATGCGAGCAGCGCGAATGTTACCCCCCGCCGTGCGAGCTGCAAACCCAAAGGTGGTGCGCTGAATCAGGACATAGGCGATCGCACAAGCCACAATGCCATACAGCAAGCCCCAATGTACTCGTGTTCCTGGCATATTGCCCAGCATGATTGCTTCAGGCAAAGGGAAGGTCGAAGGCTTATTCAGCGAACTGGGATCTCGCATCGGCCCACCCACCAGATGGTTGAGCAGGGCGATCGCCACATAGTTCAGCAATAAACTGCTAATGGTTTCATTGACGGCTCGATAGTGCTTCAGCGCGCCTGCCGCCATGATCCACAGCCCGCCTGCAACCATACCCGCCAGTGCCATGACAATTTGAGCCAGTACCGGTGGCAGAGCCGTGCCGATCACTAATCCGACGGAAATAGTACCCAACCCTCCCAGAACCAGCGCTCCCTCATTGCCAATAATCACTAACCCCAATCGGGCTGGCAATGCCGTGCAAAGGGAGGTCAACATTAAAGGTGCGGCTCGGATCAGCGTGTTTTGAAAGGTTTGCCAACTGCCAAACGCAGATTTCCAAACAGAACCATAAACTGCGAACGGATTCTGCCCAACTGCTGCACAGAACAAACCAAACAGCAACAGCCCCAGCAAAATCGCGCCGAAAGATAAACAAATGGATTCAAAAGATCTACGCCAGCTACTCATGGAAAGAATACAGGATGAAGGATGAAACTAGCAGATAAGAATATCTTGTGGAACTCCAGCGAGACTATAAATTAAAAGCTCGTAAACGCAGTTTTTCTAATATCTCAACTCGTTACCAGCAGTTAACTGCCAACACTTAACTACCAGCACTTAACTGCCGATAGATCCCAGTACACCATCCACCAAGTAGTCCATTGTTTCCAGCTTCGGATCGGTTTGCTTCAGAGCTTGTCCAGCCGGTATCACAACCTTGCCTTGGTTGTCTTTGAGTTCACCTTGATAAATCACAAGGCTGCCATCTATAAGCTTGGCTTTGGCATCATCTGCCGCTTTCTTAGCCTCTGCACTCACAGCAGGTCCATAGGGCGATATTTTGCAGAAGCCCTCTTTCAAAGCGCCCCGCAAAATGTGAGGGATAGTACCATCCGACACTTTTTTGCCTGTGCGAAGCTCTTCTGCCAGTTGGGAGTAGATATTAGTCCAATCCCATTCGGCTCCAGTCAAATAGCCCTTGGGAGCCAAAGCCGATTGATCAGCGTGGTAGCCAGAGGTATAAATGCCGCGCTTTTCAGCGGTTTCCATCACCACTTTAGGGCTGTCCACATGGCAGGTGACTACGTCAATTCCCTGATCTGCCATGCTATTAGTGGCTTCAGCTTCTTTGATCGGTTCTGCCCAGTTGCCTGTGAATATGACCTGCGTTGTAATGGTGGGCTTGACGCTGCGTGCCCCCATTGTAAAAGCGTTGATGTTGCGTAGGACTTGAGGAATTGGCTTAGCCCCTACAAAGCCGAGTTTACCAGTTTTTGAAGTTAACCCCGCGACAATACCAGCCACATACTGAGACTCATCAATGTAGCCAAAGTAGCTGGCAACATTTTTGGGCGTTTTGCCCTCCTGGTACAGTCCACCCGCATGGAAGAACTGCACATCTGGATACTCTGCCGCCATCTTGAGAATGTGAGGATCAAAATAGCCAAAGGAGGTGGGGAAAAGGGCGATCGCCCCGTCAATATCAATCATGCTACGCATGGACTCGGACACGGCTGTGGTTTCAGGCACATTTGCCTCTTCCACCAGCTTCACCCAGGAGAATTTTTTGCCATGCCAGCCGCACCTTCAGCATGGGCTTGGTTATATCCATAGTCGTCCTTGGGCCCGACGTAAATAAACCCAATGGTGAGAGGCTTGTCGCCCCCTGCCGCCGAGCTACCTGCTGCTGAATCTGACGCCGATGGAGTTGAGGCTGAGGTACAACCTGCTCCATATTTAGCAGTGACCCCAAACGCCGTTGTGGCCAGCAGACCCCTGAGAATTTGACGACGCGATAGGTGAATAAACCTTCTTTGACTCACTTCAATCTGCTCCTATGGTATGGGTATTCAAAACAAACGGTTGCTCAGACGATTGGGGAAAATTGTAGAGAACTTCACTCTAAGGATGCGATCGCCCTTAGATCTAGATCACTCCCCACATAACAAGCCAACAACATAACAAGCCAACAAAAGTACAGGATAAATATTGGATTAACCCGTAAATTTCTGCAAGTTATGAACTTCACTTATGCATCAAGCTGGGTTCCGTGTCCGTAGCTGACAATACGCTTTTAGGGGGATTGACGGTCGCCAGAGACTTGCAGAGCCGGTATCAAAACTGATCAAGAGGGTGAAAAAATCCCAACAATTTCAACATCTGTGAACATGAAGTCCTTTCAAAAATTTCTTAAAAACCTAAGACAAGAATGCAAAAAGGTAAGATTTAAAGGTAAACTGCTGGCATCATGTAAATAATTGTCCCTCTATAAGCAGCCAGTAATTAGTGTCCTAACTTTATACTTTTGATTCGGGTTCTTGATCAGCCTGTCTTGCTTCCACTACGGCAGTTTGGCAGATCATAGAGCATCAGGCTAATTGGATGCTGCGTCAACTTAGGTAATCAGCTTAGGTACAGAGTTCTCTAAACCATGTCTACAACGTTCACATGCCTCTCTCGTTCTGCATCAGTCCTGAGCGAGTTTTCTGAGAGGCGGCTTTAGTTTTTGGGGGTATCTCTTTAAGCGATCCTGAAGATGTCTCACAGCTTGCTGTTTAACCTATTTGACACACTTTACCTCGTTGCCTTTATTGCAACCCAGACAACCTTTACCACCAACGGCTAAATGGTAAGACCCAGAATTTCCAGTTTCCATCTGTTCCTTCCTCATCGCCTCATCAGCACCACGCTTCTCCTCTCTGTACTAGCTGGCTGTGGAGGTAATCCCCCCACAGCACAGGCACCTCCGCCTACCCCTGTCCAGCTACAGCCTGTAAAAACTAGCACCATTCAAGAGAGTTCTGAGTTTGTGGGATCATTAGAAGCCCAAAACCGCGTGGCGCTGCGTCCAGTCGTAGAGGGTCGCCTAGTACAAATCTTTGTTTCGCCAGGGCAAGCTGTAGCAATAGGAGATCCCATTGCGGAGCTAAAAGCCGATCAGAGCCTAGCCCAAGTTCGCGGAGCAGGAGCTGACGTAGATGCAGCCGTTGCGGCTCGCAATACTGCTACGGCTCAAGTTCAATCTGCCCGTGCTGACTTGGAAAGTGCCACTGCTAACGAAGCCCTGCAAGAAACCGAGTACAAACGCACAGCATCGCTGGTTGCCGAAGGTGCTCAAGCCCAGCAATTGCTCGATCAGGCAGACAACCGAAGGGATACGGCGATCGCCGCCCGTAGAGCCGCTGCCGAGCAAGTTAGCGCTGCCCAAGCCTCTCTGTCTCAAGCTGATGCTCGCCTGTCTCGGGCCCAAGCTGATCGCACAGTTGCTACGGAAAACCTCAACGATAATTTGGTAAGAGCACCAATCGCTGGGATCGTGGCTAATATCCCGGCCAAAGTCGGTGACTATGCTCAAACGAACACCACAATCACCAGCATTATTCAGAACAGTTCGCTAGAGCTAAATCTGTCTGTACCCATTGAACGCTCCCCCAGGCTAAGCCTGGGGCTACCCGTTGAACTACTCGATGAACAGGGGCGATCGCTAACCAGAGGGCGCATTAGCTTTATTTCACCAGAAGTTAACAGTACCCAACAAGGCGTTCTTGCTAAAGCTACTTTTCCCAACAATGGTCAACTTAAGGATGGTCAATTTGTCCGAGCTAGAGTCATTTGGCAAACTAGCCCAGGGATTTTAGTGCCGACTGGGGCAGTGACCCGAATTGCCGGACAAACTTTTGTCTATGTTGCCAAAACTGGGGAAACGGCCCAATCGGGGGAATCGCCAGACAACGCACCCGCTAACCCGTCAGCCACTCCACCGCAACAAGTCGCTGAGCAGCGCCTTGTTAAGTTGGGGAACATACAAGGCAATAGCTATCAGGTAATTGAAGGTCTTAAACCTGGAGAGAGCGTAGTCGTAACCGGCATCCTCAACCTTCAAGATGGCTCGCCGATTAGCGTCGCTCAAGCGCAACCCGCAAGTACCAGCCAATCCCAATAATCTAGCTAATCTCTCATAATCCAGCCAATCCCAATCATTAAGCCGGGCATCACCTAAAGCTTGTTTTGCAACTCCCGTCCAGCGGCTCGCAAGACCAAGCGACTCGATTTTGACTTGCCCCACCTTATCCCTCATTCCCACAACTCCTCATGTTCGCCGACTTTTTCATCAAGCGACCTGTTTTCACGAGTGTCTGCTCCATCATCATTTTAATTTTGGGCATCATTGCGGGCCCCACCTTGCCGATCGCTCAATTTCCAGACATTTCCCCGAAGCAAGTGGTTGTCAGCGCCAACTATGCTGGAGCCGATGCAGAAACAGTAGAAAGCGGTATCACCAATCTCCTAGAGCAGGAAATCAATGGTGTGCAAGGACTGCGGTACATAAGTTCTGCCAGTAGCAGTGATGGCACCAGCCAAGTCACGGTCACGTTTGATGCTGCCCAAGACCCCGATATCGCCACGGTCAACGTTCAAAATCGGGTCTCTAGAGCGGAGCCTCGTTTGCCCAGTCAGGTGGTACAAACTGGAGTAACAGTCAGCCAGCAAGAAAGTAACTTTTTGATGGCGATCGCCATTTACACCGACAACGGCGAGTATGACAACCTGTTCCTCAGCAACTATGCTGACCTCTATATGCTCAATACCCTGAAGCGGATTAATGGGGTTGGGAATATCCAAATCTTTGGAGAACGCAAGTATGCCATGCGGATTTGGCTGGATCCAAACCGCCTCGCCAGCCGGGGGTTAACAGCCCAAGATGTCAGCCAGGCTATTCAAGAGCAAAATATCCAAGTGGGGGCTGGACAGTTGGGACAAGAGCCTGCGTCCAGCGATCAGGACTATCAGCTTAACCTGCGAGCTGTGAGCCGTCTCAAAGAGCCTTCAGAGTTTGAAAATATTGTCCTCAAAACTGGGGAAAATGGCTCTCTCGTACGACTCAAAGATGTGGGACGGGTAGAACTTGGAGCCGAGAACTATGGCACTGACTTGACCTTTAACGGGCTTGAAGCAGTCGGGCTAGGCGTGACGCAGCGCCCTGGTAGCAATGCTCTACAAACCGCTGAAGCCATTCGTCAAGAGATGGAACGACTCAGCGAGAGTTTCCCACCAGGCATGAAATATGCAGTGGCATTTGACACCACCATGTTTGTAGAGGCTTCGCTAGAGGAGGTTTTGATTACTCTGGTAATTGCTGTCCTGCTGGTTGTGCTAGTCATCTTTGTTTTCTTGCAGGATTGGCGTGCCACTCTGATTCCCAGTGCTGCAATTCCAGTCTCACTGATTGGGACGTTCGTTTTCACCAAACTCTTTGGATTTTCGATCAATACCCTGACGCTTTTCGGACTCACCCTGGCCACTGGAGTGGTCGTAGATGATGCGATCGTCGTTGTAGAATCAATCGCTGGAAAAATCCAAGACAGAGGTATGAACCCACTGCAAGCGGCGCTAGAATCCATGCGAGAACTGTCGGGAGCCGTCATTGCTACTTCGCTGGTGCTCATGGCGGTCTTTATCCCGGTCGCTTTTTTTCCCGGCACAACTGGAGCGATCTATCAGCAGTTCGCACTGACGATCGCCTTTTCTATTGCCGTTTCCACCTTCAACGCCCTCACCCTGTCTCCCATGTTGGGGGCGCTGTTACTGCGCCCTCGCCAGGAAAATCATACGTTTATCGGCAGGTTTTTTGATGCTTTTAACCGAGGTTTTGATGGGATTCGGCGGCGGTATCAGCGATCGCTCAGTTTTCTGACCCGGATCAGATACGTCATTTTAGTCGGCTTCGTCGCTTCTCTAGGGCTAACAGCTTGGGTCTACAGCGCCGTCCCATCTGCTTTTCTACCTGAAGAAGATCAGGGCTACTTCATTACCATCATTCAAGCGCCAGAAGGTTCCTCCCTCAGCTATACCAAAAAGATATTAGACCAAGCCTCCGAAACCGTGCGCGCGATTCCAGACGTGGCATCCAATTTCGCGATTACGGGTTTTAGTTTCACGGGCGTTGCTTCTAATCAGGGAGTCATGTTTACACTGCTCAAACCTTGGGCAGACCGCAAGCAGGCATCCCAACAGGTCAAGGGCATTATCCAACAAGTGCAAATGCAATACTTTGCCGATACCCGTGCCCGGATTTTTGCGGTGAATCCACCCTCTATTCAGGGCTTGGGCAACTTCGGGGGGTTCCAGATGGAAATGCAAGATCGGCGGGGCAATTTACCCCTGGACCAGTTTGTCGGCTATCTCTATCAACTCTTAGGAGCGGCTAACCAAAACCCCAATTTGAGTGCTGTCTTCAGCACCTATTCTGCCAGTTCGCCGCAATTGCTCGTCGAGGTCAACCGCAGCCGTGCCAAGTCCCTCAACGTTGGGTAGATACCGTCTTTGAGACACTACAGACCTTCTTGGGGTCACAGTATGTGAATGATTTTAGTCTGGATCAACGCAACTATCGGGTTTATATTCAGGCCGATCAGCAATTCCGCTCCAAGCCGGATGACATTCAGCAACTTTATGTCCGCTCAGCCGATAATCAGATGATCTCTCTGAGCAACCTGATTACGATCAGACCCACGACCAGTGCCCAAACCATCACCCACTACAATCTCTACCGCTCCATCTCGGTGCAGGGGAACGCTGCTCCAGGTAAAAGCTCTGGACAGGCTTTGCAATCGATCGGGGAAACTGCGAGACAAATTTTTCCACCGGGGATGGGGTTTGAGTGGACGGGAACCGCTTTGGAAGAAGTAGAATCTGGCGGTCAGGCTCCCCTCATTTTCGGGATTGGCTTGCTGATGGTGTTCCTGGTGCTGGCAGCCCAGTATGAGAGCTATGTTGATCCCATCATTATCATGCTGACGATACCGCTAGCTATTTTGGGTGCATTGGGAGCACAAGCTGTGCGGGGTTTTGCTAACGATGCCTATTGCCAGATTGCTCTGGTGATGTTGATTGGTTTGGCCAGCAAAAACGCTATTTTGATTGTCGAGTATGCTAATCAACTGCGGGAGAAGGGCTTAACCATCGTGCAAGCTGCAATCGAAGCTGCCCAAGAACGGTTACGCGCAATTCTGATGACCTCTATTTCGGGTTTGGTGGGTTTCTTCCCCTTAGCGATCGCCACAGGTGCAGGAGCAGCGAGTCGTCAATCTTTGGGAACTGCCATCTTTGGAGGCTATCTCATCTCCACATTCCTAAGCCTATTTCTGGTTCCCCTGATCTATATCATCATC
Source organism: Leptolyngbyaceae cyanobacterium CRU_2_3 (assembly GCA_012034795.1). Lineage (GTDB taxonomy): Bacteria > Cyanobacteriota > Cyanobacteriia > Elainellales > Elainellaceae > Drouetiella. The sequence continues at coordinate 4,074 of JAAUOQ010000009.1, read as the reverse complement.
AAAACCCTAAACGATCGCTTCGTTCCCCCTCACAAAGACCCTCATAAAGACTCTCACAAAGACCCTAAAGAGATAGAGCGGCATTTGGAAAGTTCGCAGCAGGTTTTGTAGCCGTGGATAGAAAAAATCCTCTTGGCTTTTCAGAATCCCTGACATGTTAGAGTCGAGAAGGCAAGTTTCTTGTACAGTCCAGCAAGCTGCTTAGTGTTAAATCTCTCAACTATTTTTGTCTTAGAGAATTAGCCAAAAGATAGAGGATAAAATCTTCAAAGACTTCCACAATTAAGCTGTCTGCCTGGCAAACTGCTCGACAAATTGTCTAAGAGACTGTCTGGTTGGAAGGCACAGCCTTCTCGCCTCAACTAAATCTGAAATTAAATCTAATTGTCGCAACTTCTCCTTATGCCATTTCCCAGAGCAAGCGGTATCCTGCTGCATCCCACCTCTTTTCCGAGTCGGTTTGGTATTGGCGATTTAGGGGCAGAAGCCTATAGATTTATCGATTTTCTGGCCGATAGCGGACAACATATTTGGCAAATTCTACCCCTCGGCCCAACTGCCTACGGGGACTCGCCTTATCAATGCTTTTCGGCGATCGCTGGCAACCCTTTGCTGATCAGTCCAGAAATTTTGCGCGACAATGGGCTGCTTAGCAATGCTGAACTGGATGAGTTTCCTGAATTACCACTTTGCATCGATTTTGGCTGGGTGATCCATGCCAAGTTGCCGCTCCTGCGTAAAGCCTGCGAAAACTTCAAGATCAAATCCACACCCGAACAACGGCAAGCCTTTAATGAGTTTTGCCAAACTGCCGAATGGCTAGAGGACTATGCCCTCTTTCGGTCGTTGAAGGAGGCTCATGGCGGGGCAAGCTGGAATACCTGGGATGAGGCGATCGCCCAACGCAAACCGGAGGCTCTAGACCAATGGCGACAGCAGTCAGGCTCAGAAGTTTTCTTCCACAAATTTCTTCAGTTTGAATTTGCTCAGCAGTGGACACACTTGAAACAATATGCCAACGAAAAAGGCATTCAAATCCTGGGAGATCTACCCATTTACGTAGCGCACGACAGCGCCGAAGTTTGGGCCCACCCAGAATATTTTTGTCTCGATCCTGAAACGGGTGCTCCCACCCTGATGGCAGGTGTACCCCCCGATTACTTTAGCCCCACTGGGCAACTCTGGGGCAATCCAATTTACAATTGGGAGCGGTTGCAGCAAGATGACTTTAAATGGTGGGTGCAGCGGTTTCAGTCCATGCTCACCTGTGTAGATCTGATTCGTATTGATCATTTCCGGGGCTTTGAATCTTATTGGGCCGTCAAAGCAGGCGAAGAAACTGCCATGTATGGCGATTGGAAAATAGCACCAGGTAATGCACTGTTTCTCTATTTGGCAGAACAACTGGGCACTCTGCCGATTATTGCGGAAGACTTAGGCTTTATTACCCCCGAAGTAGAAGCCCTCCGAGATCAGTTTCAGTTTCCAGGCATGAAGATCCTTCAGTTTGCCTTTGACGGTGACTCTAGCAATCCCTATCTACCGTTCAACGCCACAGCCAACACCGTTGTCTACACGGGAACCCATGACAACGATACAACAGTGGGCTGGTTCAATGAGCGTAGTCCTGAAGAGCAACAAAAAGTCTGGCGCTACTTAGGATGTGCCCAAACAGATGAAATTCACTGGGATCTCATTCGCCTCGCTTTTGGGACTGTCTCGAACCAAGCCATCATTCCGCTTCAGGATATTCTGGGCTTAGCGACCTGGGCCCGCATGAATGCACCGGGTAAGGCAATGGGCAACTGGGGCTGGCGCTACGAAGCGTCTATGTTGACCTCCGAAGTGCGCGATCGCTTACGTAGCCTCACCGAACTCTACGGACGGCTCGTTAATCAGCCACATTCAACTTCAAACTAGTCGCAATTAGCTACTCACTCAACCCATAAGCACCTAACCCATAAGGCGCTTCAAAAACTCTAGCTTCCCTGCATAGGGAGGATAGCGCCAAGGCAAATCCAACCAGAAGGGCTTGGACAGGACGCTTCTTTTATGAGAAAAGGTGTCAAATCCTGCTTTGCCGTGGTAACTGCCCATGCCGCTGTTTCCCACACCACCAAACGGTAAGGTAGAAGGCACCATGTGCAGCACTGTATCATTGATGCAGACCCCACCCGACGAGATTTGCTGCAAGACCCGTTGCTGCCATTGCAGATTTTTAGAGAACAGATAGAGCGCCAGAGGTTTAGGTCGGGCGTTAATTTGAGCGATCGCCTCTTCTAACTTGTCATATTCCAACACCAGCAGAATGGGTCCAAAAATCTCATCCTGCATAGCTTGATCGTCCCAAGAAACCTGATCGACCACGCTCGGTGCAATATATTTTCGATCTGCGATCGTCTCTCCACCCATCACCACATTGCTCGTTCTTAGCAACTCTTGCAATCGAGTAAACTGCTTGAGGTTGATGATATGAGCATAATCTGGGCTTTCAGCCGGATACTCACCATAAAATTCACGGATGGCTGTCTTGATGGCTGAGATCAGGGCTGGCTTAATCCGCCGATCGACTAGTAAATAATCAGGCGCAACACAGGTTTGTCCCGCATTGATAAACTTGCCCCAGACAATGCGCTTGGCCGCATGTTCTAGATGCACCTCTGCATCTACAATACAGGGATTTTTACCGCCTAATTCCAGCGTTACTGGAGTCAGATGTCGGGCAGCAGCTTGCATGACAATTTTGCCGATCGCTGTGCTACCCGTAAAAAAGATGTGGTCAAACTTTTCATCCAGAATTGCCTGACTGACCTCCACATCTCCTTCCACGACAGCAATGTAGGAAGATTCAAACACCGTTTGAATTAGGTTGGCAATCAGACGCGACGATGCAGGCGCGAGTTCTGAAGGTTTGATTAGGGCACAGTTTCCCGCAGCGATCGCGCCCACCAGCGGCAAGAGGGTTAAATGAACCGGATAGTTCCAGGGCGCAATAATCAAAACAACGCCCAGCGGTTCTGCATAGACCTGCGCTTTCGCAGGCAGTTGTTCCAGAGGCACAGCCACCGACTTGGGCTTTGCCCAAGCCCGCAAATGCTTAATGGCATAATTAATTTCTGTAACGACAAACCCAATTTCGCTGATATAGGCTTCTACAGCCGGTTTATTCAGATCAGCCTGGACTGCTGCCAGGATTGCCTCTTGCTGATCTTTGATCACATGTCGCAGTCGCTTGAGTCGTTCTAGCCGAAACTCAATCTCTCTCGTTTTTCCAGTGCCAAAAAATGCCCGCTGTTGGCGCAAAATACTGGTGATGCGATCGCGAATATTTTCGCCTGAATCTTCAAGGACTACTTGCACCATCCCTGCCCTCTCTCCTCATGGATTTGATTCTATGGACTCACATAAACGAGTCATACAAACGGGTTATACGAAATTGTGTCCTTTTCATATGCTTTTAGATCTGCACACAATTAAATCTTTACACAAGTCAATCTCCGCACAAGCCAATCTTTTCATACATCCCTGCCTCAGTATCCGAAATCTTTGCTGCCCCTTTTGTAGTCCCCCAAACATGGGCTATTGCCATCCAATATCCTGTAGCCAGAATCATGTAGCCAATACTTACCTATTGCCAATCGTCTGCCTGGTTTTCTTACCACGTTTCAGGGAATTCTAAAGTTCAACTGCTGTATCAGAAGGAGCCATCATGAAACATTTTGCAGTGTTGATTGCACTATTGCGCGATCGCAAGACTTTTTGGACGAAATCCGTCGAGGGATTAAAGTTGAAAGCAAAATTGCTTCATTACTCGTTGCCAGTTCCATCTTTTTTGCAATTTATGGTGCCATTATTGGCTCATCTAGTAATTGGCTACAGGTGATTTCATCCGCCATCAAGCTGCCAGCACTTTATCTAATTACCCTCAGTATTTGTTTGCCCACTCTCTTCTTTTTCGATATTTTGTTTGGATCGGCACTTAGCTTTAGTCAATATGCAGCCCTCAGTTTAATTACGGTTTCTGTGATTAGTGTTTTACTATTTAGCTTTGCACCTATTACACTATTTTTCCTA
>JAAUOQ010000300.1 GCA_012034795.1 Leptolyngbyaceae cyanobacterium CRU_2_3 | reverse complement strand
TGACCTGACTCCAAAATACTCGCGATCGCAATCGGGCTGGAATTGACCAACGCCTGGATACTTTAATCCACATGCAGTACCTTGCCAGTGTAAGTAACGCCACAGCCGTCAAAACTGCTGCGGCTTGGGAATACACTGTGCCTAATGGACAGTATAGTGTCACGGTCAGTGCAGGAGACCAGGGTCCCTACGATAGCCAGAACGTCATCCGAGTAGAAGGGGTAACAGCCATTGCCAGTTTCCAGGGAAATTCAATCCAAGAGTATGAATTAGGAACTGTCTTGGTGAATGTTACGATGGTAGATTAACCATTGATGCGATTGGAGGAACTAACACTAAGATCAATTATTTAGAAATCACCAGTATTCCATCAGGAAACCACCCGACTATCGCTGGTAGTTCGCCCACTCGCCGTCAGACCGGGGTGAACCGAGGAACAGCCGTTAATTTGGATATCAACTTGGTGAATGTGGGGGCAGGTGCCAACGCCCCCACATTAACGACGAATAATATCCAACTCTACCGAACCCGCGATAATGCCCTGGTTCCAGGCATTATCAATACCACCGGTGGTAATGATGCGATCGTCTATCAGCCCAGTAGATTATTGGATGCCAATACAAACTACACGTTCAGGTTGGGAAATGGGGTTCAAGATCAAGCTGGCAATACGTTTCTTCCCTTTAGCACAACTTTTTCTACAGGATCGAGTACTCCAGGTACAACTACTGTTAGCTTTACAAAGTCTCAGGTTTTCAGCGGTTCGCCGATCTCCAGTCTGCTGGTGAGTCCGAATGGTAGTTATCTCTATAGTGCAGCGCTAGATGGGGTTTTGCGCCGCTGGTCTATTGGCAGTTCAGGCAATCTCACTAACTTGCAAACCTTTAGCGGGCTCGTGGGAAATCCTAACGCTCCCCGCGCCATTATTGGACTTGCCTTTGATCCAAATAACTCCAATGTTTTGTGGGTTTCGCACAACAATTCGCTTGTTGTACAGCCTGCCGATGATTTCAGCGGAAAAATCTCGAAGCTGACTTTTCAGAATACCACCAGTTTTAATCCCACCGTTCAAGACTATGTTGTGGGCTTACCCCGCTCTGCCAAGGATCATCTGAGCAACAGCCTGGCTTTTGGGCCAGACGGTAAGCTCTACATCACCCAAGGTAGCAATAGCGCCATGGGCGCTCCTGACGCTAGCTGGTACCAACGTCCTGAACGCTTGCTCAGTAGTGCCGTACTTCAAATTAATCCTAATTTGACGCCCCCATCGGGTCGGGTTCAATGTACAGACGGAAATTATGGTACCACTACAGGGAACTACAATCCCGCTGTTGCTAATGCGCCAGTCAAGCTTTACGCCACAGGAATTCGCAATGCCTATGACTTAGTCTGGCATAGCAATGGCTCACTCTACATCCCTGCAAATGGCAGTGCGGCAGGAGGCAACACACCGGATAATCCCACGACTTCTGCAAACGAAAGGTTAACTAATGTAGCAACCCAGAATGACTACCTTTTAAAGGGGTGCTGGGTGGCTACTATGGTCATCCCAACCCACTGCGGCAGGAATATATCTTAAATGGCGGCAATCCCACTAGTGGCAAGGATGCGGCAGAGGTGATTACGCAAGGCGCAAACCCAGGCTACCCAGTAGGCACACTGCCCGATCCTGACTATAAAGGGTTTGCCTATGACTTTGGCCGCAACCGTTCTCCCAATGGCGCGATCGAGTACAAGAGCAACACGTTTAATGGCGCGCTGAAGAACAAGTTACTCGTGGTGGAGTACAGCGGTGGGGATGATATTTTGTCGATTAACCTTGATGCCAATGGCAATGTTTCTGGAACTACCCAACTGGCTTCTGGGTTTATCAATCCTCTAGACCTGGCTGAAAATCCTTGACGGGCAGTCTCTATGTCTCTGAACTAATCAACGAAACGACAGGAGAAGGTCGGATTACCTTGTTGAAGCCAGCTTAGCAACGCGAATTTAATAAAGCCCTAGAAGTTGCGCTGCGGTTGAAAAGAATTGTTGAGAGGAACTGGTTCGCACTCATTTCTCAAGAGATAGTTCACGTCTGTAGGGACATAGCCATGTCCCTACAGATCAGTTCAACGGATGCCCCCGGCTACTGGCGTTCTTCTTGAGGAATCTCCAAGAGTTCCAGAATGCGCTGGAGCGGAATTTCCAGCCAATCAGGACGGTGATTCATTTCATAATCCAGTTCATAGATGGCTTTTTCCAGCAGATAGGCACTCAGCAAGATTTGCAATTCTGGCTGGGTCTTGGGTAGGAAAGCAGCGTTATCGGCGGTTGCCAAATATTGCTTCAAGAACACTAAGCTAATCCAGCTATAAAAGAACTTGGCCCACTGTTGCATCAGAGACAGGTTTTCTGGACGAATCAAGCCACTTTCGCCTTCTCGTTGCAGTGCCACCTGGCAAGCGTAGTAGAAAGATTGCAGCATTCCGGCTACGTCTCGTAGGGGCGATCGCTTCATGCGGCGTTCACTGAGAGAACGATTCGGTTCGCCTTCAAAATCTATGATGACGAAGTCTTTGCCGGTGTATAGCACTTCTTCCAGGTGATAGTTGCCATGACAGCGGGCTCGCATTGCAGTGATAGGCTGATCCAAGACTCGCTTAAACCGACCCAACAGCATTTCTTGCTGGTTTAGCACCATGCGAGCCTGCGGCTGTAGATGGGGCGGCAAACTTCGCAGCAGTTTCTTCAATTGCAGCAGTGTTTGCCCAGATTGATTTCGCATGTACTGATAAATCGATCGCTGATAAAACGAGGAAAATTCCTCTGGAGCAAAACTCGGATCAACCGTATCTGAGATCAGTGCCAAATGTAATTCAGCGGTGCGCTGCCCCAAAAGCTGCATAGAGCTAAGAAATGCGCCCATGATCTCATACGCCATGGGCGGAATTTCCACGGTTAAGGCAGGAATCAATTGAGAAGGCGGAATGGCAATTTCGTCAATATCAATAGCCTTGGTCATCACCTGCTCAAAGCTGTCTCGCAAGCTATCCAGCGTAAATGACCAAGCATCGCGTGTGTCGGGGATGTACTTCTGCACAATCGCGATTGTCATCGGTTCTATGCCCTTGCGGCTGTATTCCAGGAAGCCGACAACAGGAGCAATATGATCGACCAATACAGAATCAGAAGAGCTAGCCAGCGTTGTCAGAAAGTGACCCATTTCCAGATCCGAGTTGATGCACTCTTCAACACGGCGGAACAGTTTGAGGAAAAAGCGATCGCCATAGGTTGCCAGGATGTTGCTATGTGTACCGCGCAGGAGATGAGGCTCCAGCGAAGCGGGATGGTGCAGCGTTGGCGTTCCCGCAGGCTGAGCAATCGCTAGTTTCTGTGCAGTCGTAGTCTGAAAAGATTTGCTATCTGCCCAGAGTTTTTGGAAGGCGGCGGTTTGGGTAGCGGTTAGTTCACCCACAGTCCCCTGGATGGGGCATTGGCGAGTCAATGTTTCTAGGGGAATCGTCAGAAACTCTTTGTCGTTGACCGCATCAAACAGCACCCCTGCATGGTTTGTACCTTGCAGATAGGCCACAGCAGCATCCCTGTAAGCTTCGCTGTTGCTGAGATCCACGCCTTCCGCATAAGCCAGTGGTAGCACAAAAGTATCCGGAACCCCTTCGGTGTAGTCCACTCTCACCAAAACAATGTTGTAAGCGTGAGGAATCGTAGGATGACCCTCTTCTTTCACACCTTGCTCACTATGCTGGCTTTTTTCCTGTAGCGTTGGCTCCACCGGAATTGCGTCGATGATGTGAGCCGATTGGATAGTTCTGCCCCGGTTGTTGTACCATCGGCAGGTCATCAGATATTCGGGGAGCAAAGCTTCTAGTGCTTTCTTAGACTCAGGGCGCGTGTAAACATCCTGCCAGTTTCCGTTGACCCCAATGGTTACCAGTGGGTGAGGTTGACTAGCAGACAACCCACTCGGCTGATACTGGAGCGTGAACCAGTAGAAAGCGTGCGGCCCCACGCTGAGGAAATAGGCAGAATCCCCAATGGTGGGAAAAGGGGTACGACCGAAGATTTCGACTGGGGTAGCGCCCTTGAAGGCAGATAAGTCAATTTCTACCGCCTGCACAAAGCGGGACAGATTTGCCACCACTAAATATGTTCGCCCTCATAGGTACGAACAAACGCTAGTACTTTACGATTTTCTGGATACAGAATCTCGAAAGTGCCGCGACCAAAAGCCTGGTAGCGGCTGCGAATCGCAATCAGCCGCTTCATCCACCACCAGAGAGAGTTGGGATTAGCGCGCTGAGCTTCCACGTTGACGGTTTCGTAGTGATACTCTGGATCGACAATTGTGGGCAAATAGAGTTTTTGGGGATTGGTACGGCTAAATCCAGCGTTGCGATCGGCACTCCACTGCATGGGAGTGCGTACTCCGTTGCGATCGCCCAGATAGAAGTTGTCTCCCATGCCAATTTCGTCACCGTAGTACAATACAGGTGTACCCGGCAATGACAGGAGTAGGCTATTCAGTAACTCAATTCGGCGGCGGTTGTTGCCCAGCAAGGGGGCTAGACGGCGGCGAATCCCCAGGTTAATTCTTGCCTGTGGATCTTGGGCATAGACGCGATACATATAGTCCCGGTCTTCATCGCTGACCATTTCCAGCGTTAGCTCGTCATGGTTGCGTAAAACAAGGCCCACTGGCAATTGTCAGGAATCTGTGGCGTTTGTTGCAGAATATCCAGAATGGGAAAGCTGTCTTCCATTTGCAGCGACATAAACAGACGCGGCATTAGCGGGAAGTGAAAGTTCATGTGGCACTCGTCGCCTTGACCGTAGTATTCGGCGGCATCTTCGGGCCATTGGTTGGCTTCTGCTAGCAGCATCCGGTTGGGAAACTTGGTATCGACATGCGATCGCAGCGACTTCAGAAACACATGGGTTTTAGCCAAATTCTCACAATTGGTGCCCTCTTGCTCATAGAGATAGGGGACGGCATCCATCCGCAGCCCATCGACACCCATGTCTAACCAGAAATCTACGACATCAAAAATGGCTTTTGAAGCATCATCAGAAGGAGAAAAATAAACATCCACTTTTTTTCCATTGCCTAAAGTAAGGTTTTTAGGCGTATTTACCGCTTTTTGATTGCCAAATTTAGCGGCGGCGGCGTTTGGATTTGCCCCACTGCTGCCCCCACCATTTCCTCAAACTCGACGGATAAAGTTTTTGCCAAACCTTGATCTTGAATCCAAATCATGTTATTATGGTCTGTGAAAATTTGATTAGTTGTCAAATTCATAGCACCGGTCACAACCCACGATTTTTGAGCGTCGCCTGCGTCAATGATGAAAAAATTTGTTGTGCATCAAATCATCAACCGGTTTTCTGATGAATTTGAAACCCAAACTTGCCGTATCTGAAAAAATCGAGTGTTGCGCATTTTTATCAGCAATGTAGCGAACCCGCACGCCACGCGCCGCCGCCGACTTCAACGCTTCCCGTATCACCGTGCTGGCATTGCTGTACATGGCTACATCTATCGTCTGATTTGCCTTACTGATGAGGAGCGACAATTCAGATTCGCAGCGATTGCCGGTAACGACATAAGGTTTATTAG
>JAAUOQ010000008.1 GCA_012034795.1 Leptolyngbyaceae cyanobacterium CRU_2_3 | reverse complement strand
AAACCACTCTGACGGCAGATGGAGTTCTTTACAAATTGAGCCTTTACAAAAGCGATCGAACTGCAACTTTACTCACCCTAACTCAGAGCGCTGAGAATTAAAGTCCTGAGAATCCGCCTTAGCTAACCGGTATGAACTAAATACTGATGATGAATTCGATCGAATTCTATGATTTATCAAGATAAGTTGTATTGCTTATTTGTAAAAATCCTGTTACATTTACTTTCATAAAGTTAACAAAACCTCGCTGTGATTGAGCAAGCTACAACCCCTAACAAGTAATTTGTTAATCACCTTCCAGGTTTGATTGAAAACTCTGTGCGTCAGTCAAGTCTTGCCTTGAGACTTCGTTTCTGAGCAGTCCAATGTAGTATCTTTGGAGGACTTTACAGTATGCCTATTACTATCGAATCTGCTCAATCAATCTTTCCAGGAACTCAAGTTGCCAGTGTCGTTCCAACCACCACTGAATCATTCGCTCAACTCAGTGCTGAAGACCAACTCGCGCTAATTTGGTTTGCCTACACTGAAATGGGAACAACCATTACCGTTGCGGCACCTGGCGCAACCAATATGATTATCGCCCAAGGGATTCTAGAACAAATCAAGCAGATGCCTGCCGCTGCCCAAACACAGGTAATGTGCGATTTGGCAAATCGGTCTGACACCCCCATTTGTCGATCCTATGCCTCCTTTAGCATGAACCTGAAGTTGGGCTTTTGGTATCAGTTAGGAGAATGGATGGCACAAGGATTTGTTGCACCGATTCCACAAGGCTATCAGCTTTCTGACAAGGCCAAAACGGTTCTCCAGTCCATTAAAGCGGCTGATTCAGGTCAACAAATCACGATTTTGCGTAATGCAGTCGTGACAATGGGCTTTGATCCCAATGCTCCTGGTAGTTACAAGAAAGTCGCAGATCCAGTTGCAGTGCCCACTGACTTGGCAGCCCGAACTCAAGTCACCATCGAAGGCATTACGGATGCGACTGTGTTGAGCTACATCAACAACATGAACGCCAACGACTTTGAGGCGGCTATCAATCTTTTCACACCCAACGGGGCTTTACAACCTCCCTTCCAAAGACCGATTGTCGGACGGGAAGCCATCCTGACTTACATGCGAGAAGAATGTCAGGGGCTAAAGATGATGCCAGAGCGCGGCGTCATTGAAAAATCTGAAGAAGGGTATACCCCCATCAAAGTAACAGGTAAGGTTCAAACACCTTGGTTCGGTAACAGCGTTGGCATGAACATTGCTTGGCGATTCTTACTAGACCCGCAAGGTAAGATTTTCTTTGTAGCCGTTGACCTTCTGGCATCGCCCAAGGAACTTCTCAACCTGGTGCGCCGCTAGACTAGTGGTCTACTCAGAAAAGTTGAGGGGTAGTGCGTTCGCAGAGCCAGTGCTTTGCACTCACATTTTACTTTTTCACTCACATTTTACTTACGATGTGAGCGAAATGTTCGCGCTGACAACCCATCAAACTTAAAGTGACAGACTACTAGACTCAATTAATTCACCTTAAACCCCTCTTGACCTGGCTAAACCTTCTGGAGGTTATCAAATTCCTCCCTTTAGCCAGGTTAGAGTGTTGAGGGGTTTTAGAGCTTCCTACCTGTGTTTACACTGGATTGAAGCGCATAAGGCTATATCTCCGGAGTTCTGAGTGTCTTCTTTAGGGAACGACTTTACGCCAGTTTTATCGTCAACCAGAAGTTATGATTTCTGGAGAATGCTTGAAAAGTTTGACACTGCCACTTAGATATCCTCCTAGGAGTTTTGTCTACTTCATCTACACTGCTGCCAAACCCATTGTAGGAATCCTGATTTCCACACTTATCTTAGTGTTTTGGCTAGGCAGCTTAATCTTTCTGCTACCGATTGATCTGACTGAGCGATCGGGCTGGTGGCTCCCCGCTAGCATTTTAGGTCGCACCTTTATCCACACAGGTCTATTTATCGTTGCTCACGACGCCATGCACGGGAACTTATTCCCTAGTAATCGGCAAATCAACGATTGGATGGGTTCGATATCCATCAGGCTCTATGCATTGCTCCCCTATCGAAAAAGCTGTCTGAGTCATTGGAGCCATCACCAATCCCCTGGACAGGCAAGCGATCCAGACTTTCATGACGGGACTCACACCCATCTTTTGTCCTGGTACGTAAAATTCATGGGAGGCTATCTAAATATTCAGCAAAATTTAGTCCTTGTAGTAGGAATGAGTCTAATCTTTCATACCCTTAGATTAGTTTTCATATTCCTACAGCTAATTTGCTGTTGTTTTGGGTATTACCGATCGTTCTGAGTTCTCTACAACTATTTGTCTTTGGTACTTATTTACCCCACCGGGGAGATGCAGAAAGCCATCAGGACTCACACCACGCTACCAGCAACAACTATCCCACCGCGCTGTCTTTTCTAACTTGTTATCACTTTGGTTACCACTGGGAACATCATCAGTATCCAGATCTACCTTGGTATAAGCTACCCGCCGCCCGCAATCTGAATCAGCCTGATTGAACTTTGCAGAAACTTTGAAAATAGACTCTGTACTGTCATTTGTTGAGAGTCAGGTAGGTTTATAGAAGGTAGTGGCTACGGCATGAGCTATCATGTGTCCAAAAGAAATGGCAAACATAAAAGCGGGATATCACCTCTGAGGGAATCCCTTAGATCTTTCCCGATCAGGAGAATGAGATGCGGATTGCAATTGTTGGGTGTGGCTTTGTCGCCGACTACTACCTGAAAACCCTCCCCAACCATCCTGAGTTGAAATTGATTGGTATTTTGGATCAGGTTAGCGATCGCGCTAGCCATTTTGCCGCATACCACTCCATTTCCAAAATTTATCCCACCCTAGAAGACCTGCTTGCAGATAGCAGCGTCGAGATCGTTCTCAATCTCACCAATCCTAAAAGCCACTACGACGTGTCTAAAGCTTGCCTAAAAGCAGGTAAACATGTCTACTCTGAGAAACCGTTTGCGATGGAAATGTCGCAAGCCGAAGATCTCGTCAAGATTGCCGAGCAACAAGGCTTATATTTCTCTTCTGCCCCTTGTAATGTCTTGAGCGAAACAGCCCAAACCGTTTGGAAAGCTCTACGGGAAAAGCAAATTGGGCAAGTTCGGCTCGTATACGCCGAAATGGACGATGGACTTGTCCACAAAATGCCTTATAAAAAGTGGGTCAGTGAAGCAGGTACTCCCTGGCCCTATAAAGATGAGTTTGAAGTGGGCTGCACCTTAGAACATGCAGGCTATTACACCACCTGGCTGACTGCATTCTTTGGCCCGGCTGAGTCAGTCACGGCTTTCTCCTCTTGCTTAGTGCCTGATAAACAAACCGATGTGGCGTTAGATGTGAATGCACCTGATTTCTCAGTTGCCTGTATCAAGTTTGCATCAGGCATTGTAGCTCGATTGACCTGTAGTATTGTGGCACCACACGATCATGAGCTAAAAATTATTGGCGATGACGGCATTTTGTGCACTGATGACTGCTGGTATTATGGTGCGCCCGTCTACATTAAGCGGATGATGAAGATTCGCCGCAAAGTGTTTATGAGTCCGTTTAAACAGCGCTACCCCTTAGTCAGGAAACCCAGTGGCAAGTTTAATAAAGGCTCCCAACAAATGGACTTCTCGCGCGGCGTTGCCGAAATGGCTGCTGCCATTCGAGAACAGCGCCCTTGCCGTTTATCCACCCAGTTTTCTTTGCACAATAATGAAATTGTTCTAGCCATTCAAAATGCTCTAGAAACAGGCGCTCCCCATAGGCTAACCACCACCTTTGACCCAATCGAGCCAATGCCTTGGGCAAAGCCTTAAGCGTTTTTCTGCCCTATCTCGTTCTGGAACATGACTGACTGGAACATTACTTAACAGCGGGACTGAGTCGGGACAGATCTGCTTCAGCCCCATCTTCAGACATATCTTCAGCGACGCTGGGGCGAATAGCCACCACTTTGCCCTGGAGAGCGCTTGTCATCACACGATGGAGGCGAGCCGCTTCATGGTTGATGTTAAATTCTGCTTCTACTTTGGCCCGACCTGCCGCACCTAACCTGCCGCGCAATTCGCTATTCGCCAATAGTTTTTCGATACCGTCAGTTAGGGCGATCGCATCTCCAGGTGGAACCAGAAAACCGCTAATGCCATCCTCTACTAATTCACTAATGCCCGCAATTTGAGTGGACACAACCGGCACCCCTGCGGCCATGGCTTCCATCAAGACCACCGGCACCCCTTCTGCAAAGCTGGACATGACAAAAATATCCGTTTGCTGAATAAAGCTGCGAACTTGAGTTTGGGATTGGTAGCCCACAAACTTGACATTTTCGGATAAGCCTAACTGAGCAGCTTGGGCTTCTAACTGGACGCGATCGGGGCCATCCCCAACCACAGTTAAGGTAATATCGTCTTGCGATCGCTTCAATGTCACCAAACTTTCTAGCAAAATCGGCAGCCCTTTGACCACTGCCAACCGTCCTACGTATAGCAAGTGCTTGCCCGCACCTTGGTGTTCTACCCGCTTAAATAGAGTCGGATCGACGCCACAATGGATAATATGCATCCGATCCCACTTGGTAGAGGGTGCAAAAATCATACCTTGACTGCGGCAAAAGTGGCTAATGCAGCAGACAAACAAAGCTTCATTGATCTTCTCGCCAATTTGCCAGCGATACGGCTCAAAGAAAATAGACGGCCCATGTAGGGTGAAGCTGAAACTGAAGCCACCCAAGGCAGCTGCCAGCATGGCGACAGTACAGCTAGAATCGGCAAAATGGTTGTGCAGATGTTGAATCTGCTGTTGTTGAATCTGGCGCGCTAGCATACCAGCTTCCAAAAAGTAGAATATTTGATAGAGGGTGCCTTTTAAGCCAACCTGCCGCGTAGACCAGGCTAGCTTGAGCGCTTGGAAATAGCGGGCAGGAGAACTTGCCAGCAGATTGAGATGAGCCAAGAGTAGGGCGATCGGCTGGATAGGCAGAATGTAGAAAGTGCGATCGCGTTCTGCTGCCTGTTCTGGGCCGACAATGTGCTCATCACCCGTCTTGCGAATCGAGAAAGTTTGCACTTTAATGCCTTGCTGCCGCAAAGTGAACACCTCACGCTGAATAAAGGTGTCTGTGGCTCTGGGGTATTCACCCGTTAGATAGGCAATGTGCATCGATTTTAATCCTTTAGCAATCTGGCAATTCAGGGCAATCTGGCAATTCAGGGTATTAATTCGTTTGAACTGGAATGGCAAGCAGATCGACATCGCCGCAGCTCCGATCGACTGCTGAATCGAAATCATATCTGGGTTTCCAGCCCAACACTTGCCTGGAACGAGTATTGCGATAGCGCAAGGGTTTAAATCTGGCATGGAGCCTGGCTGGAACGAGTAGTCCTGGCAATCTTAGTTTTCCCTGAAACAATCGAGTATTGATTTGCCAAAACGGCTGCGCGAGTAAACGCAGCACGACCCAGTTGATCGGCACAACGACGGGAGTAATCTTTGTGTGCTGCATCAAGGTTTGGACAAACAGCGTTTGAGTTGGCAAATCATCATCAATGATATTGAGAGTCTGACCGATCGCCCCTTCTCGCTCAGCAGCCAGGATGATCGCTTCGGCACAGTTTTCCACATAGGTGAGGGGCATTTGTCCATCTGCACCAATTTGTAGCCAGAGGCGATCGCCCACCTTCATTCCCGCATGGGCATTCCACAAATGGTCTCGCCCATAGATCATGCCAGGTCGCAAAAGAGTGACTTGCCCACCTTGTCCCTGTCCGAACTGTCGCACAACAGTTTCCTGAATCAGCTTAGTTTGAGCGTAGGCATCCCGTTGGGCTGGAGCCGATTCTAGTGGAGAGTCTTCATCAACCACGCCGTTGGTTGGGATTTTAAGATAGTCAAACACAGAGAAAGAGCTAATGGCAATCAGGCGAATAACGCCTGCATCTCTCATAGCGTTGAGCAGGTTCTCAGTAGCAGTAACCGTTCCGGTATATTGGGTTTGAAAATCTCCCCGTAGGGTTGCAGCCAGGTGAATCACTGCATCAACGCCCTGCACGGCTACCCCTAGGGTATCTCGCTGCTGAAGATCTACTTTGGCAACTTCTACAGCAGGATGATTGTGCCAAGGGAGGGCATGGGATGATCGGACTGCCACCCGCACTTGATGTCCTCGTCTCAATGCCTCGGCGACAACGTACTGCCCCAAAAACCGGATGCCCCAGTAATCAGTAGCTTCATCCTACAAGACTCCCTTTAGTGGCTGGCATTTTATACTCAATCAGCGTTGCTGGCTTACCTTGCCAGCGTGTCAGCCAATATTTAGTTTGGCCGATCGCTTCAGGAAATTTGCCAAGGATACAGAAGAAAGCATAGATTCGCGCATCTGAGGCTGCATCTCCATAGCTGCGGCGATATTGGTAGACTCGCCATACCAGCACCGGATAGAGCAAAACCATCAGTAAGCTCAACCCAGAAGTAAACCACACTAAAGACAAGGCAGCGATCGGCCCGACTAAACCCCAGAGCCAGCGATTGCGGCTTTCTTTGACCTTGTAACGTTCGGGCAAATGGCCATGCATGGCTGCACCCTCAGCCATGGCCCAGCCCCCTCTGATCGATCGCTTCCACCATTGGCTGAACTTAAACATTGCTGCATCGTGCAAGGTCATGTCAGCATCAATGCGAAAAATCTTCCAGCCCCGCTGCCGTAGCCGCAGACACATTTCTGGCTCCTCGCCACCGATTAAGGTTGGATTGTAACCATTGACTTCGAGGATGGCACTGACGCGCATTAAGGCATCTCCACCACAAGCAGTTGCCTCGCCAACGGGTGTATTCCACTCAATATCAGCAATGCGATTGTAAAGCGAGGCATTGGGGAAGCGTTCGCGCCGTCGCCCACAAACAATCGCCAATTTCTCATCTGCGGCGATCGCCTTCAGGGCTTGCTCAATCCATCCTGGCAACAGTTCACAGTCACCATCGATAAATTGCACATACTCTAGATCAGGAAAATGCTCAATCAGGTAGGCAAATCCGGTATTTCGACCGCGCGCCATGGTAAACGGAACTGACAGATCCAGCTCGACTACTTCTACACCCAGAGCCTTTGCTGCCTCAATGCTGCCATCTGTAGAACCAGAATCTACATAGACGATCGGCATGCCTTTGGGCAGTTGGGACAGAAGAGATTGAAGACAATGAATCAGTCGATCGCCTTCATTTCGCCCAATAGTGACTACGCCAATACTACTCATACGCTACATCAATCAACTTTAGATAAAAGGCTTACTCCGTATGTAAAGCATCCTGATAGAACAGAGTTAGCTGTTGCACCCCAGCGGCAATAGTCAGGATATTCCTCTGAATTCTAAGCGGCTTTACGGTCAGTAAATCTAGGCAATTGGACATCCTTGCTGATTCCTTAAAAATTGCCAAGGAGTTATGAAGTTTGTTTGGAGATATCACAAAGATGGATCACCGAGTCGGTCTCAACTGTGGGTTTAGAGCGTGGTTGAGGCATTAAAAAGGGCTGTGAGTTCCCTCAATTGCCGTAATTCATCCAATTGGAGGAAGTGGGTCACCCAGATTTTACGGGACTTTAGAGTTAGGGAAAATGTGTATGCAATTACACTTAAACGAAATTACACCGACATAGATTAAAGGCTCCAAAACGACTAATAATTGGGAGTTTCTACCAAACCACGGCGACAGAGACAACAGCATCAAGAAGATATCACACCCTAAAGCATGCAAATAAACGCCAGACGATATTTTCTGACCGCAGGCGCAATCGCGATCGTCTATTTTTTAACTGCAAAGCTATCTTTACTAAGCCTGAGCTTGGATACACAAGTCTCCTCCATCTCCGCTCAAGAGGTATTGTTACTGCAAGGCTTGGTTGCTGTGATTACCCTTACCATACTGATTTGGACTGTTGTCACCCACGAACAGCCTCAGACAGATGCCCAAATTCGGCTGACAGCAGAGCGAAACCGCCTGCTGAGTGAAATTGCGCTCAAAATCAGACAGTCACTTGATTTGGACGCTATTTTAGATCGAACTGTTTTAGAGGTACGGCTGTTTTTACAAGCCGATCGCGTCTTTATCACTCGCTTTGATGGAGGAGGGAGAGGCAGCGTAGTAGCAGAATCGCTAACTGCTGGCTGTCCTTCGATCGGAGACTGCTGCACCGTGGAAGATCCATCTGTGCAGGAAGAGATCCATCAGATTTTTCAGCATGAGCGCATTCGAGTAGTGGGTGACACCGAGAAATTGCCCCTATCACCCTTCTTCCAGGAATATTATCGCCGCTATCAAGTCCGAGCCAGTATTGGTGTACCGCTGATCATTGATACTAAAGCAACTCACAGTTCTGTAGCACTGACTGAATCACAACCGGGTGAAGACAGCTATTTGTTTGGAGTTTTGGTCGTCAACCAATGCTCGGCTCCGCGCCACTGGCAGCCCTTAGAAATTGAACTGATGCAGACCTTGGGAACTCAAGTGGCGATCGCCATCCAGCAAGCCCAACTCTATCAACAAGTGCAACGCCTCAATGCCAATCTGGAACAGCAAGTGCTGGAACGCACAATCCAGCTTCAGGAAAACATGGCGGAATTGCAGGAACTTAACCAGCTTCGAGATGTGTTGATCCACGCTATTGCCCATGACCTGCGAAGCACGGTTATGGGTACTCTCATGGTGTTAAAGAACCTGCAAAATCAGGATGGAGAGCAAATCCCGATTGCTCGTAGTTTGCTAGAGCGAATGACTGACTCTGGAGAAGTGCAACTCAATAAACTTAACTCGCTGCTGGAAATTTATACCTATGAAACAGATGGGGTGAAACTCAATCGTCAAACTACTTCGATCGTTCCACTGATACAATCCGCAGTTACCGAATTAACTCCTTTATTTGAGCAAAATAAAACTTTATTAGAGAATCACCTCCCACCTGATTTACCGCACGTTTGGATGGACACTTCACAGATCCAACGGGTCTTCAAACATTTACTCACCAATGCCGTAAACATAACCCTCCTGGCGTCACTATCACCCTTGCAGGAGAGGTAGAGCTAGAAACAGCAATGCTGAGATGCACAGTCACTGATAGTGGTAAAGGAATTAGTCCGGCACAGCACAATCGACTATTTGATCTGAGGATTTGCAGTACTGAAGAGCGTCAATTATTGGGAATTAGTTTAGGGCTTTACTTTTGTCAGCGCATTATTGTTGCCCACGGCGGCAAAATTGGGGTGATCAGCACAGTGGGTCAAGGAACAAAATTATGGTTTACGTTACCTTTAAAAAACCTCGGTACAAATCTGCTCCTGTAGATCGGAAATTTAGATGTATGGAAATTTTCAATTGAATGGAGAAAACCGAGCACGAAGCGCTATGGTATTTTCCAAGGTAATATTTTAGACATGAAGAATTACATTAACCCTTACTGCTTTTCTCTAAATTGCAGGCTTTCTAAAACAATAGTCGATCGCGGTGCGAAACCATCGCCATACTCAATGGGATAATGAGTAAAGGCATAAAAAGATTTACCATCTTGCTCACCAATATAGATGGCACCAATCAAGGTCTGGTTAGCCGCACGCTGCTGATAGATCAGCTTTCCTTGGCCCAAGAAAAACTCACAATATCTGTGCGATCGACCAACTCCCAACCATTACTTGCCAGCAATCCACCATCCCCCAAAATCAGATCTCGCACCCCATCTACAGTGGTGTTTTGAGTTGGAAGAAAAATGTGAATATAGGCTTTATCATCTTTCAGTCCTTTAGGGCTGTAATAAAATCTTGTCCCTGTTCCTTCTTCAGACGACCCGACCTCGCTGGTAAAGTCTTTAATTGGTACATAAGTCGTAAGGGTAAAGACACTTGATCAAAGAGCTTTAGCTCAATTTCGGTGAGTTGCCCTTCAATATTAATCGGCAAGACTCGCGTATCGGGTCTAGGGCGAGCACCCGTTTGAGCTAGAGAAGTTCCGATTGAGGGTTGGGTAGACGCCTCAGTGGAAGGACTAGGAGAAACAGTCTGTAAAGGATGAGTGCAAGCCGTTAATAGAGTTAATCCCAGTCCCATGAGCAGATAAGCGGTTTTTTGCGGTTTCATCCAACCTCAACCAATCACAAAATTCACCAATTTTCCAGTGACCACAATAACTTTTTGATCTCCTTACCCGCAATATAACGTTGTGCCAACTCCGACGCGCAAGGCAAGCTGCTCTTGCATGGCACGGTCGGAGTTGGGCAGGGACTAGAATTGTACCGCGAGTTTTTCCCATGACCTGAATAACCAGGGGAATTTCATCGACCACTAAGGCCGAGGAATCCAAGACACACCAGGCTTGTTGATGCACCGAATCGACATAGCCCAAGCTTTGCCAAAGCTCTTCAGCAATATGCGGTGCAAAGGGAGCCAACAGCTTCAGCAACGTTTCAACTCCCTCACGATAGACTGGCGAATCTTTGCAGGTAGCATCGCCCAGAGCATTGCTGAGCTTCATTAGTTCTGAAACGGCTGTATTAAACTGATACTCGCCCTCCAAATCTTCAGTGACCGCTTGAATTGCTGTGTGGGTCGATCGCCGCAAATCTTTTCTACTTTAGTTAGATCTGCTTTAGCCGGGTCTGCTGTAGATAGGTCTGCTATTGAGCCATGAGCGGTAGGCATCTGGACAGCGAACTCCGTCACTAAGCGCCAAACCCGATTCAAGAACCGAAACTGCCCTTCTACATCTGCATCATCCCATTCCAGATCTTTTTCAGGCGGTGCTTTGAACAGAATAAACATGCGCGCAGTATCTGCCCCATACTTTGCCAACACATCCTTCGGGTCAATGCCATTGTACTTAGACTTAGACATTTTTTCGTAGAAGACTTCCAGTTTCTCACCTGTGTCGGGATCACGGGGATCAGCAGCATCAATGTGTTGAGGTGGGATATACTTACCCGTCGTCGGATTTTGTACGTCGCAGCCTGCACCATGCCCTGAGTCAACAATCGGCTAAAAGGTTCATCAACCTTGAGCAAACCGCGATCGCGCAATACTTTAGTAAAAAAGCGCGAATACAACAAGTGCAAAATTGCGTGCTCAATACCGCCCACATATTGATCCACTGGCATCCAATCGTTCACCTTGGTGGGATCGAACGCCTGCCCAGGATTGCCAGCATCTGGGTAACGCAGATAGTACCAAGAGGAACACATGAAGGTGTCCATTGTATCGGTTTCTCGGCGTGCTGGAGTGCCACAAGTGGGACAGGGCACATTAATCCAAGACTCTAACTTGGATAAAGGAGAAGGTCCACGACCGGAAAATTCCACCTCTTCTGGCAACAAAACAGGTAGATCGGCATCGGGAACGGGAACTGTGCCACAAGTAGGACAGTGAATCACCGGAATGGGAGAACCCCAGTAGCGCTGCCGCGAAATCAGCCAATCGCGCAAGCGGTAGGTGACAGTACCCGTGCCCTTGCCGTTTGCCTCCAGCCACTTGACAGCCGCCTCAACACTTTGACCAGCACCTTTGCCTGCAACAACCCCATCTAACGCTCCCGAATGAACCAAAACGCCCTCTTGGACATAGGCTGTAGTGAGAGCATCTGCGGTCAAAGGAGCAGCATCCAGGGACTGTCCAACAGGCTGAACCACCACTTTGATCGGCAAATTAAAGGTTTTGGCAAACTCAAAGTCCCGTTGGTCATGCGCTGGAACCGCCATGATTGCCCCTGTGCCGTAGCCCATCAACACATAGTCGGCGATCCAGACGGGAATCTTTTCGTCATTGACTGGATTGACAGCATAGCTCCCCGTCCAAACGCCAGTTTTCTCTTTGTCTTCAGCAGTTCGATCGATCTCACTCTGACTAGCTGCCGCCGACTGGTAGGCTTTGATCACCTCTGCCTGCTCAGGAGTGGTCAATTTTTCGACCAGGGGGTGCTCAGGGGAAAGCACCATAAAGGTAGCACCCCAGAGCGTATCAGGACGGGTAGTAAACACAGGCAAGTGATCACCTGCCATGGTTTTGAAGATGACTTGTGCGCCGGTGGATTTGCCAATCCAGTTTTCCTGCATCAATTTGACCCGATCGGGCCAGCCTGTGAGCTTGTCCAAATCGTTCAAAAGCTGCTCAGCATAGTCAGTAATTTTAAGGAACCATTGCCGCAGTAAGCGCCGCTCTACCAAAGCCCCCGATCGCCAGGATTTACCCTGGTTATCTACTTGTTCATTGGCTAGCACAGTTTGATCAATGGGATCCCAGTTGACCATTGCTTCTTTCTGATAAGCCAAACCCGCCTGCAAAAATTGTAGGAAAAGCCATTGCGTCCAGTGGTAATAGTCTGGCGAACAGGTGACAACCTCACGGCTCCAGTCAATGGATAAGCCCAACGGTTTAAGTTGGCTCCGCATATGCTCAATATTCTGATGAGTCCATTGGGCAGGTGGAATGCCACGCTCGATCGCCGCATTCTCGGCCGGTAAGCCAAAAGCATCCCATCCCATAGGATGCAACACTCGGTAACCCTGCATTCGTTTGTGGCGAGCAATCACATCGGTGATGGTATAGTTGCGGACATGCCCCATGTGTAGATTGCCAGATGGATAAGGAAACATGGAGAGCGCATAATATTTAGGCTTGTCGATGCTTTCAGGCGCTAAATCCAGCCCTTGCTCTGTCCAAACTTGCTGCCATTTTTCCTCAATCGCTGCCGGGTTGTAACGGGACTCCACGGACACTACTCCTACGTCAATAACGGGGACGGGTTGACTCAGTATTTCTTCACTCCATTCTAGTGGTCTATCAATTTTTAATTGCGGGTCAACTCGCAATTAGGTTTAATTTTTTGAAGTCAAGACTCCTCAAGGTTTCCTCAACCCAATCCTAAAGATAGGGAAGATACAAGTGAAAATTTAAAGAGTAGAAATTTAACGCAGGTGAAATTTAAATAAGATTGTGATCAGTACAGGTCTAGATTCCGAGCTACGGGAAATTATGTCTGAATTGCTGAAGTTATTTGTCTATGGAACATTGAAGCCAGGAGAGAGCAACTATGAAGCGTATTGTGCAGGACAGGCTGTAGAAGTACAGGAGGCAATTGCATACGGCGAACTTTTCGACCTGCCGTTTGATTATCCAGCCATGACAGCAGGCGATCGCCCCGTCTATGGCTACATACTTTCCTTTAGCAATGCAGCTATTTTAGATGACTTGGACGAGTTAGAAGGGTATAGTTCAGAACCATCCTTAACCCCCAATGAGTATGAGCGCGAAGAGATTGAAGTGTTCAGTTTAGATGGGAGATCGCTTGGCTCTGCTTGGGTCTACCTCATGAGCGTGGAGCAGGCAATAGAGATCGGTGGTATTTTATTGGCCGATGGCAGATGGACTGGCAAGACGTTAGGGAACTAGTCGATCTGGATGGAAGATTTAGCTGAGAGGGGTGGGAGTACAGGCAGATCAAAAATACATTTCTTAATGCACCCATCTTAATGTACCCATACACCCACACTCTCAAAGATTGGGCCGTTATTGAATACGTTTGTTATTGAATAATTGTTATTGAATACTATCCCTGGAATGTTCAGGAACTGGCTCAGGCGTCGAAACAGCCGCTTTGGGAATTTCGATCACCGGTCGATCGAGCGCAATCATGAGTCCTGGGCTAGGGACTGTTTCGTGAGATTGGGGAGCGCGGGCCATGGACGGCATAAATTCATGACGCGGCAGAATACCAACCAATGCACCCACAAAAACTGCCGCGATCGCCATCCCCCCCCAAGCAATGACCCGTCTAGGTTTGCGTTCAATGCGGGCAAACACCTGCTCCACGGTCTGCTCTACAGGCTGTTCTGAAGGCGGCACGGGTAGATTACGGAAACTATGGCGCAGCTTCATCAGCCGAGTGTGGAGGCACTGCATCGCTGGATCACTTGCTAGGAGCACTTCCACATGACGTTTTTCGTCTGCTGTGGCTTCGCCATCTAGATAGGCGCTCAACAGTTCAAAGCGATCGCGCTTTTCAACATCCAGGACTATAGGCAGTTGAGTACCTGCTTCTCCTGGCACATGTCCTAGGAGAGGAGTGTCAGAATTTTTGTACTCGTCGAAATTATGAGTCATTTCTTATAAAGTCTCTTCGGAGAGAACGGAGGAACAGCTATCTAGTTCTGTTAGTTTAGCTAGTTTGGCTAATTCAACTAACTGCAATCAGGCACCCAGAACCACTAAATAGCAGAAATAGCACACGGAGACTAGTCTACCTTTCACCATTACACTTCAGATCGCCAAAAGGCTGTATCCAAGGGCACGGTTAGTTGCCAGAATTATTACACCCCATTCATAACTCAGGCAGCAAGGAGTCGTCATCTAGTCTAGGAGCTATGCCTCCAGGTAGTTTTGCAACTGAGACTGAAGGCGTTGGCGGGCCCTGGCGATCCGGGATTTGACCGTACCCAGAGAAACTCCGGTCATGTCAGCGATCTCTTCATAGGAGAGACCTTCAATTTCCCGTAGGACAATGGTGGTACGGAACACTTCTGGCAAATCAGCGATCGCTTCTCTGAGCTTTTCATAGAACTCTTGCGTTGCAAGTTGTTCATCAGGGCGGGGTTCATCTGAAGCAATATCCCAAGACATTTCGCCATCTTCTAAATTGAGGGGCGCATCTAAGGACAGAGGAGCACTGACTCGCTTACGCTTACGCAGCTCATCATAAAACAAGTTCGTCGCGATCCGGCTGAGCCATCCCCGGAACTTTTCTGGCTCCTGAAGTCTTTTGATATTGCGATAAACGCGAATCCAGACTTCTTGGGATAAATCTGCCCGATCCGTCCAGTCGGGAGCAAGATGGTAAAGCACCTTTTCCACATGGGAGTGATAGCGGCGGATCAATTCTGCAAACACAGATTTGCCAGGGCGCAGACCCGTTTGACATTGCAAGATCAAGTCAAAATTTGAGAGCTTGTCAACGGGCATAGCTGCGTGAGTTGCGATCGCCTCAACCGCCGACCAGGATACGGGCAGAGATTCAGGACTCATGGACAGAACTTGACTCTGGGGGATTACATGATCGAATGACGCTGACATTTTGAGATGTTCCCTTGCTAGATAGAGGTTTGCAGAGTGTGTTAAAGCTGTAATGTTAGGAAGGTTTGTTCTGAACTCAGAATAACCTTTTGAACCTTCAGTTTGTTCAATTATTACTGAACATTCGAGGGAATAAAAAAGTTCAAAATGTTTTGAACCTTGTTTAAACCTACTACAGCACGATTTTGAAAAATCCGGAACGATGTCGAGATTTTGAGATGAGCTTGCGGGTTGCTATAACCCAATGTCCAGAGACATTTTCAGGAAAGTTCCGATTGCCCATCCTGAAATTGCAAATCACCCTCAGACACAAATCTTGCACTTTTGGTAGAGCGATCGCCTCATCCAGTAGTCCAATTTTGTATCTGGACACTGGAACATTTCTAGATCGTTTAGAGAGAGATAGTGAAACTTAAGGAGCAAAGCGCAAGAGCAAGGCGCAAGAGCAGTAACGTTGAAACAATTCAGAAACTGACCTGTGGACTTATCTAATTTTCTGTAGCGCCTCATGCCTACAGGAATTTCAGATACTCGAATGAACGCCTCACTTTTTGCAACCACTACTTAGCAATAGCCGCAGGACACAGTTAGCCTGGATTATTCACCAAGATTTTAGCCAAATCTCAAAGCCTTCCGCACGTTTCGTTTTATTTTTGTGTATAAAACTACACTGTCAAAATTCAGGAATCGCTGTAGGGTCCTCTAGTTACGGAGTTCAAACGTCTTTCGGGAGGGCTTAATAAGCAATACAGGTAATACAGGTTAGCCATCAGGATAGCTTAATCTGCTTAGAGTCGATAAAGGACATGGCTTTGGCATAGCACTCAGGGGAATCTAGTCCCAAGCAGTATCCATCAATCAGATGACCTTGCAAGTAATACCCTTCGGCAAGCATCCTAGGGAATAAATCTTGAGCAAAGTCATAAGAGGTTTGGGGTGGGATTAAATCTAAAATCTCCGGTTCTATGAGGTAGACACCAGCATCAACTAGCGTCGAGCAGAGCGTTGTTGAGGAGATCGTTTGCACAAAGTCAGTAATGCGTCCCAAGTCATCCATGACCACCCGATCAGCAGCGATCGCCGTATGTAAATGTGTATTTTGATCAAGTAGGGCAATCGTTATATCTGCATTGGGGTTTTTGTGGGCAAGCAGAAATTTCTCCAGGTCAAACCGTACTAGGCTATCCCCACAAACCACAAGTGTTACCCCTTGCCAATGGGATTCCAGCTTTTTATAGGCTCCTGCTGTTCCCAAAATTTCAGGTTCGGGTGAATAGAGAACCTTAAGTCCGACATGGGAACCATCGCCGATGATTGTTTGAATTTCTTTTGAGTCATCAGCCAAAACAACCCAGACTGAATCCAACCCAGATTGAGATAACCAAGAGAGATTTCGCTCCAAGGTAGTGCGACCCTGAATGGACAGGAGTGGTTTTGGGAACCCTCCCGAAACAGGTTGATTTTTTGTGCTTTTACCCGCAGCTAAGACAAGCGTTCTCGGCAGTTCAAGCTTTGATGAGCGGGCTATTTGTGAAATCATGTATTAAAGTTTACCAACATCAAACAAATACTAAAGACCCCATAATTGCTACCGAACTCATCAATCGATTGGTAGCAATTTCTGAATATTATTCATCCTAGTTATGATATCGCAGCCTGATACCGGATCGACGGGTATTTCAGAGATCCTCTGTAGAAATTCGCTTAATTGTTCTATGGAAAATCTGCTCTAGAGTCATCTAGAGTAGGTGATATCAGCAGTTAATGAGAAAAATCTTGAAAATCTCCAGATCAGCAAATGAGGAGACTTTAATCTCTCGATCAAATCTATTTGACTAGTCTGCCATAGCAATCCTAAGATGGTTCCAGGGGTTAAGCCACCACTAATCATAGAGCCTTTGAACATCGGCAAATTCGGTGGACTGTGAGAATTTTGTGAGTATTTGTATAAATCTCTCACTTTCTAATTACTATAGTTTAGTCTATGACATGCTTTGACTCAGCATATATGCCAACTAAACCTTTGAGTAAATTACGTATTCTCGATCAAGTATCCGCCGATAACAAAGGAAAACGGATAGGGATTCTTATCGTTGCGTACAATGCTGTAACAACACTGGCACAAGTTTTTAGGCGGATTCCCCAAGATGTTTGGGAGAATGTCGAAGAAGTTGTAGTATTTGATGACGATAGTCAAGATGATACTTATGAGCTAGCTGTAGGCTATAAGTTTATCTCTAAGATTAAGCACCTCAACGTTTTCAAAAACCCCAAGAACTTAGGTTATGGTGGCAATCAAAAGCTGGGGTATGAATATTTTATTTCAAAGGGTTTTGATGCGGTTGTGCTGTTGCATGGAGACGGTCAATATGCTCCAGAAATCTTAGCTCACCTCTACCACCCTATCGTTTCAGGCGAATCCGATGCGGTATTTGGTTCTCGGATGATGAAAGACTACGGCGGTCCTATCCAGGGTGGAATGCCGCTGTACAAATACCTTGGAAACCGTATTCTCACACATTTCGAGAATACTGCCTTGAACATGCATTTGACTGAATTTCACAGCGGGTATAGAGCTTACAGCTTGGCAGCACTCAAGCAAATTGACTTCTCAAAGATGACCAATGATTTCCACTTCGACACCCAAATCATTGTCAAATTAAATCATCAGAATTTCCGGATTACAGAAGTTCCCATTCCTACTTACTATGGCAGTGAGATTTGTTACGTCAATGGCATGAAATATGCAAGAGATGTATTCAAGTCCGTTCTTAGGTACAAACAGACTATTCAATCTGTCCGTCGTCATCCTGAGTTTTCAGAATACTTTATCAACTACCCGATTAAACAGAGCAGGTTTTCAAGTCACTACCTTTTCCGTCAACTCGTGGGGAAGGGTTACAGCGTGCTTGATGTTGGCTGTGGGGAAGGTTTTTTTGCATCAACGATCGCCCAAGATAACCAAGTGGTTGGTATTGACTTTTTAGATAAGCCTAAGCAGAGTTCAGTATTTGAACAATATATTCGTGCCGATCTTGAGAACGGATTACAAGATGCATTAGGGCATCTGAACGGACAGCGATTTGACAAAGTTTTACTTCCTGATGTTCTGGAGCATCTGCGTTTTCCAGAACGCTTGCTCTCTGACTGCTTTAACGTCTTAAAGCAAGAAGGTTTACTCTTAATCTCAATTCCTAATGTAGCTAATATTACCGTTCGGCTATCTCTACTTTTCGGACAGTGGAACTATTCTGAGAGAGGCATTCTAGATAAGACTCACTACCGCTTCTATACACACGCAACTGCAAAGCGATTGCTGGAAGAAAACGGTTATCAGGTCATCAAACAGATGACCACTAATATGCCCATTGAATTGGTACTAGGGCTGTCACCCAGGAACCCTTTAATGGTACTCTTGAGTCGCATTCTAGCGCTAGCAACTGCCTTAATGCCAGGTCTGTTTGGTTATCAATGCGTTTTTGTTGCTCGCAGAAAAGATCTGTAGAAGCCACGCTTGTGGCTGAGCCTATAGAGGCTATCCTATCAGCCACTAATAGGCCGCTTTCAGGTAACACTTAATGGGTTGAATATTATGCTAGATCAACTCAAGCCTTTACAGCAGATCGCTAATCGACCCATAGTTGCTTATTTTATCCTTGCCTTACTCCAGATCAAAGTAGTGTGGCGCATTTGGGACTACAAGGATTTGGCTACTGGGGATACCTCTAGCTATTTTCTCACGGCATATAGCTGGTATAAATATTTCGTTAGCGATATCGTTTGGTCTCCCCTGTATACATCGTTTTACGGTACTTTTCTGAATATTTTCTCTGATGTTTATGCCGCAACTATTCTGCATCGGCTGGTTATTGTTTTTACAGCTACGCTTCTGATTTTGGCAGTGCTCCGGCGACTGTTACCTCCTACCATTGCCTGGATGATTGCAGCATGGTGGGCAATACTTCCTATCAATTTTGATACGCTTTACGAAGTTCATCTCTTTGCCATTATTCCTAGTCTAGCCGCGTGTTTGCTGATTTTATCTAACTCTGCTCCTTGGGCAAGGGGTGGAGCGATCGGTATTATGGTGGCTACGACAGTCCTGGTTCGCAATGAGTTGTCGCTGGCAACTGTCGCAATTGGGTGTATTTGTATTGCCTGGGAAGTGTGGCAATATCGCTCGGACGAACGAAAACTACCCATCCGTACTTATCTCTTAAGCTACGGGCTGCCCATACTCGTGCTTTTTGCCTCATTCTGTTCTTCTATGCCCATTCAAGAGTTAAGTTTCCAGAATTATCTGCTTATTCAGCGCCAAAACATACCCTGAATATTTGTCAAGTCTATGCCTTTGGCTATCAGCAGCGCTATTCAGATTGGATAGGCAGCCCTTGGACAGACTGTGCGACTCTGATGAAAAGACAGTTTGGGCAAGAGATGCCGACGCTGTTTCAAGCGTTTCAGGCAAATCCACCAGCGATGCTCGAACACTTTTTATGGAACTCCAGTTTGGCATTAAATGGTATTCAGATTTCTTTGTTCAATGCCACATCGGGCAACGTCAATCCTGATTATGCACCTGTACAAATGAATATCTCTTGGGTGATTTTGCCAACGCTGCTGACTGGTATTGTCTCAATTACTGGCTTGTTGGTCATCTATCGCGATCGGCTCTACTGGTGGCGGTTCTGGCTTAAAGACAGAGCTTTGGGGTGGATGCTGTTGTTATCCATTGCCGCTGTAGGGTTCTTTGTGGTTATTCCTATGCAGCGTCCTCGCCCCTCATATCTCTTCGGCCTGACCGTTTTTTGATGGCGACACTGGGGATGAGCATTTTGCAATTACACAACGATGGCAAAAGTTTCAAAAAATACCAGCATTGCTGCCATTGGTGATGGCAGCAATGCTGATCTGGGCACCCAATTACTACATACACGC
The DNA here is from genome assembly GCA_012034795.1 of Leptolyngbyaceae cyanobacterium CRU_2_3. Lineage (GTDB taxonomy): Bacteria > Cyanobacteriota > Cyanobacteriia > Elainellales > Elainellaceae > Drouetiella. Next base: position 2,588 of record JAAUOQ010000008.1, on the reverse strand, counting down.
TAACTCAGAGCGGAGATTGCTAGGGTTTTATAGATTATTCTCACCCTTTCAGGAAATTATTAGTAAACCTAATACTGTCTTTTTAACGAGAGAATTTAGTTTTGAACTGTGCTCGTTTATTAGGAAAGAAGAGGCTTGCCAACCCCTGAGCTATCACGACGAAGCCTTTTTCTCAGAAATGCCTGCTGATATGCCACTCGAAACGTTCTTAGCTCAAAAAAACGTTGACTTATTCTATGCAGATGAAATTTTTTTAGCGAAATTCCAGAAAGATCCTCGTGCTGAAAGCTTATTGACCCATCCGGAGGCAGTAGGTTGGAAGCTGCTAAGTTTGCAGAATTCTCAGAGATATAATGGACTATTATTTAAGCGTTTATACAACACTCCACTTTCGTTCCTTGACAATATTAAAACCAATAGATTTAAACATTCTGGGATTTTTGTAGATGGTTGGGTGACTAAAAAATCATCATTTGAACTCAATCAGACTGCTCAATCCTCGCAGTTGATTGTGACAGGAATCATTCCGGCGATTAAACGTCCTAAATTTAAATCCAGATTGCAGATCAAAATCGATGGACAAGAAGTAGCCAATCAGGAACTATCAATGGGAAAGTTTAACCTTCAAATAAAAATTCTGGGACAAGAAAGGCTACGATCAGTCAGTTTGCAATTTTCCAAATCCCAAGTTTTGCCTGCCCCTGATCAAAGGCGTGTTGCAGCACAGCTAAAATTCATTGGATTTACAGAGTAATGGTTAAGAGTAATGGTTAAAGGTTTAATTAAAAAAGCGTACTATCGTACCCTAAATCCGCTGTATAAGGTGGTCAAAGCCGAGGCAGCAGACGAGGCTCGTTCGATTTCTCAAGAGCACATCAAACGGCTTGAGCAAGAAATGGAGCGGCTTGCCAAAGAAGTAGAGCGGCTCAAAAAAATTAACCTGGAGCAGCAAAACCGCATTGCTCATCAGGTCTCAGAAGAATTCGTCAAGATGTATAAATTGATCGACGAGATTAAGAGCGATCGCACTGATATTAAACTCAATGTCACGATTGTCGATGAACTCGTCAAAATTCATCAAAGCTTAGAAGCCCTCAAGTATGAGCGCAATGGTAGCCACTAATTTGCATCCTCAAGAACAGTCTCTTCAAGAGCAGCAGCCCCAACTCATCCCAAAAGTTACTCCCAGAGTCACCATTGTTACACCTTCCTACAACCAGGGCAGATTCATTGAGCGGACAATTTTGAGCGTCATTTGTCAGGATTACCCTGACTTAGAATATATTCTGGTGGATGCAGTTTCTACTGACCACACTCAAACTGTACTAGAGCGATACGAACCCCAGATTGATGTCTTAATTGTCGAACCCGATCGCGGCCAAACAGACGCCTTAAATAAAGGCTTCAACCGCTCCACGGGTGAGATCATGGCGTATCTCAATTCCGATGATTGCTATGCCGACAAACATGTGATTGCCACGGCCGTTCGTTATTTTCATGACAACCCTGACATTGATGTGGTGTACGGCCAGCGCAACTGTATCAATGCCAATGGTCGATTTACCTATTGCCCGCCCTATCGTCCTTTCTGCCAAGACAACCTGCTTTTGAGCGACTATATTGGTCAGGAGTGCGTCTTCTGGAGACGCAGCATTTTGAACAAGCGGGGGCATATGTCGATGAAAGCTTTCATTTTGCCATGGACTACGAGCTATGGCTGCGCTTTTTAAAGCATGGGGCCAAATTTCTGGCGGTTGAAGACTTCTTTGGGCTATTTCGCAGCTACCAAGAACAGAAATCGATCGATCTCTGGGAAAAAGTGGGTCTACCCGAAATTGCCCGATTACATGAAACCTATCTGGGGCGATCGCTGCCTGAAAAAGAAATGATTGATCACTATCAAAAATACTTTTTTGGCGCACATCCCGTTGATGATCCGGAAGCTTCTCGATTTTCCCAAAATATTTGGGGTGGCTTCATCATGTACAAGAAAGAAGTCTTAAACAAGCTGCCTCTTGATGATTGGGGATTTGCTGAGTACGATCGCAAGTTCAAACCTATTCTCTCTACCCCGTAGCGATCGGTTATGAAAGTTGCCATCCAAAATCCCTTTACCGGGCAGTGTGTTGCAGAAACTGAGCTATCCCGGCGGATGAGTTTGGCAGCGCAAAATCTAGGGTGGCAGGTGGCAGAGGTGCATACTGCCCCTGAGATCAAAGCATTTCAGCCCGATTTTGTGATTGCGCTCCACAACAATAGCCCCAAGCTAGCAGAGTATCCTACTTACGGCTGTATGTGGAATCCGCCCTCGTTTTTTGAAGGCACAGAGAAATACATCCAGCATGTCTTGAGCTATGACGGCTATTTAACTTCGGCAAAATCGATCGATCGCTGGCTACATCATCTGCTTTACACCACGCCCAAAGTCTGGTTGACTGCGCCATTCTATACCAGTTGCCCTCAGACCCTCTATCAGCCCCCAATCTGGAAAATCCCCGCCCTGGCTTATTTAGGCTCAAACTGGGATGGACTGCAGGTTTCAAGCCTTATTTGAGCAATTAGATGACCAGGATTATATGGAGGTGTAC
>JAAUOQ010000299.1 GCA_012034795.1 Leptolyngbyaceae cyanobacterium CRU_2_3 | reverse complement strand
AGTATCTATCATAGTCTTATCACTTCCTGAGCAAGAGGCTACCGTTATGAGCCAAATTCACGAGCTCGATACGTTCTACTCTGATACACCAGGTCAGCCGCTTGAGCATGGGACAAATCGCTTGAAAACGGAAAGTTCTCACATTGAATACCTTCATGGGGCTGTCTATGAGCCAGAAGAGTCTTTCAATCACAATCAACAGCGCTTCTTTAGGATTTTTCAGGAGTCTTCTCACTTTACTAGTTTGCTCAAGCCCGATGGAACGGTGCTGGAAGCAAACCGTATCTTACTGGAATTTGCAAATATAGGCAGAGCCGAGGCGATCGCCCAACCCCTTTGGCAAATTCCAGGGTGGTCAGGCTCCGTTATAGATGCCGATCCTCCGTCTCCATTACCCCTGGATTTGCAGCAGGCAATTGCCGAAGCGGCTACAGGGCAGACTGTCACTTGTGAGATGCAGCTATCTGGCGCTGGCGATCGCACCATGACAATGGCGCTCTGCTTACAGCCGATGCAGAACGATACAGGTAAAGTGATTTGGCTGCTGGCTGAAGGACGAGATATTACCCAACGCAAGCTAGCCGAAGCAGAGGTTCATGCGCTCAACGAAGACCTAGAGCGGCGGGTAGAATGGCGAACTCTGCAACTTGAGGTGTCTAACTCTACCAAGCAAGCGGCTTTGGCACGAGAACAACAGGCCCGCGAACAAGCTGAGGCTGCTAAAGCCGAAATTCAGCTTTATGCTGACATTGTCAATAATATTCAGGTGGGGGTTAATGTCTGGCATTTAGCCGATCCCGCCGACTCCCGATCGCTTAAGCTGGTCACCTCCAATCCCATCGCTCGGCAAATGGCGAATCGCCCTGTTGATGAGTTTATTGGCAAGGCTATCCTGGAATGTTTTCCGGCCCTGCCTCTAGAGGATTTAGAGTTAATTGCGAGGGTGGCGCGATCGGGTATTCCTGAAAGCTTGCCCGCAGCCCACTACAGTGACGAACAGGTCGCTGGAATCTATACTTACAAGGTATTTCCGCTGCCAAATCGCTGCGTAGGGCTAGCATTTGAGAATATTACAGAAAGCAAGCAGGCTGAAGCTGCTCTCCAAGAGAGTGAGCAGTTGTTTGCAACGTTGGCGGAACTGTCGCCAGTGGGCATCTTCCGCACAGATGCAACAGGACGCTGTTCTTACTTCAACCCAAGAATTAGTGAAATTACTGGATTTCCAGGTGTGGCAATGCTGAATCATGGCTGGGTGCAAGCGGTTCACCCAGACGATCGCGATCGCGTGATTCGAGAATTGCAGGAGTCCATGAGGGCAGAGCAAGTATTTCATACCGAGTGCCGCTTCCTGCATCCTGATGGCCAAGTGGTTTGGGTGATTGGGCAGGCGTTTCCAGAGCGGCTAAAATCTGGCAAAGTCATGGGCTATGTGGGCACTATCACCGATATCACCGATCGCAAACGGGTAGAGCAATCTCTGCGAGAGAGCGAACATCGCTATGCCAATCTGGCCCGCATGTCTCCGGTAGGCATTTTTAAGACAGATTGCCAGGGTGATATGCTCTATGCCAACGAGCGTTGGACAGATATTACTGGCTTAGCTTTGGCAGAAGCCAGAGGCGGTGGCTGGCGACGAGCCATGCATCCCCTCGATCGCGACCGGGTCACGACAGATTGGTATCGCTATGTGCGGGTTCGGTTGCCGTTCCAAGCAGAGTTTCGCTTCCAACGTCCCGATGGCAACATTACCTGGGTAGTCTGTCAGGCGGTGCCAGAAGTTCTAGACAACGATGAACTCGTGGGCTATGTAGGCACCATTACCGACATTAGCGATCGCAAGCAGGCAGAACAAGACCTGGAATCCAGTGAGCATCGCTATGCCACCTTGTCGAAAATTTCACCCGTTGGGATTTTCCGCACCGATGCGGCAGGCAACAATACCTATGTTAACGATCGTTGGCGCGAATTCACTGGACTTTCAAGGTACGAGGGCATGGGAAAGCAGTGGCAACAGGCCATTCATCCGGACGATCGCCAAGTTGTAGCCGACGCCTGGCAGCAGATGACAGACCACCCCACCTCTACCGAAGTGGAGTATCGCTATCTGCGCCCCGATGGCAAAATTACTTGGGTCGTTTGCCAGGCAGTCCCAGAATTTCGAGACAATGGCAAGCTGATGGGTTATGTGGGCACTGTTACTGATATTACCGATCGTAAGCAAACCGAAATGGAGTTGCAAACGCGGGCTGAAGAGCTGACCCAAGTCAATCTGCTCTTGACTCGAACTACCACCTTGCTGGAGGAGCGCAATCGTGAACTAGACCAGTTTGCCTATGTTGCTTCGCATGATCTCAAAGCTCCCCTCAGAGCGATCGCCAACCTATCGGAGTGGATCGAAGAAGACCTGGCAGGTCAACTGCCTGCTGAGAACCAGCGCCAAATGCAGCTCCTGCGCGGACGGGTGCATCGCATGGAAGAGTTAATCAACGGGTTGCTGCAATATTCGCGCGTCGGCCGAACCCAGGTTTCTACCGAAACGGTGTCGGTGCAAGCGCTCCTCAGTGAAGTGATTGATTCTCTAGCTCCACCTGCCTCTTTTACAGTCACCGTAGAATCAGGCATGCCAACATTAACGACAAAAGTGTTGCTCTTAAGGCAGGTCTTTTCCAATCTAATTGGCAACGCAATTAAGCACCATCCTGGTGCTGATGGGCAAGTCACCATTTCTTTTCGAGATCTTGGCTCGGCTTACGAATTTGCTGTGGCCGATAATGGTCGCGGCATTGCCCCTGAACATCATGAGAAAATCTTTGCCATTTTTCAAACCTTAGAATCTCGCGATACTAAAGAGAGCACTGGCATTGGACTGTCGATTGTCAAAAAAATTGTCGATACAGAAGGCGGCTCAATTCGTGTGGAATCCTGCCTGGGAGCAGGTACAACGTTCAGATTCACCTGGCTGAAACACTCTGGGTAACCTAAGTGGGATTAGCGGTCTGCTCAGAGGTTGACGTGATGAACCCTTTTTCTAGCAAAGATGGAGTAGCCTTTGGGCCAAACTGCCCGCCCGACGACGAGGGGCGATCGTGATTGCCATTCCGTCGGTCTGTATCGCCATTACCCTGGCAGGCTGGATTTGGTCATGGGATAGCGCTACGATAGCTCAGTCGCAGTCCGATGTCAGTCAACAAATTATTTTAGAGAGCAATACTCTGTTAGTAGAGGTGCTGAACGCAGAAACAGGCGTGAGAGGCTATGTCATCACGACTAATCCCGCTTTCTTGAAACCCTATGACCAGGCACAACAACAAGTTCCTGTGGACTTAAAAAAACTGCATACTCTAGTCCAAGAGGGTTCTGTCCAAAGTCAGCGTTTAGAAAAGCTGACACAACTCAGCCAAAAAAGGCTAAAGATTTTAGAACAAGTGGTTGTGCTCATCCAAAACTCTACTGAGACCAGTGGCACACCTGCACTCAATGGGCAATCAGCAAAGATCAGTAGTTTGATCTCTCAAGGTAAACTCCTGATGGATGAGTTGCGCGTCACAACCGAGCAGTTTCAAAAAGCAGAGCGGAGCCTGCTCAGCCAATACAACCAGGAAAAAAATCGGGTTCAAGACTCTACCCATCTTTTGCTTTGGGCTGCCGTAGTAGCTAGCATTCTAGGAACTTGGTTGTCGATGTATCTGTTTAGCGATTTAGACAATGAGCTAAGAAACCGAGAACGTCTGCTGCGGGAGAGCCGGTCTATGCTTCAGGCGATCGCCACTCATGTGGTAGATGGCGTAATTATTCTAGATGAAGATCGGCGGATTGAACTTTTTAACCCCACAGCCTCGAAGCTATTTGGCTACGAAGCCCTCGAAGTCCGAGGCAAGCGGTTAGATATGCTGTTTGCCGATACTGTAATGAAAAACTACGAAGAAGATAAGAAAAGTCAATTTATTGGCAGCCAGAAATGGAAAACAATGGGTTTACGCAAGATTGGTTCCCCTTTCCCGGCTGAAATCTCCATTAGTAATCTGCAAGTCGAAGATCGCCTGATTGTAATTATCCGAGACATTTCCCAATTTGAGGATGCCCAAGCCAAATTGCAGGCCCGTGCTGATGAACTGGTACGGCTGACTGCTATGTTTGCTCAAACAAATTCAACTTTGGAAGACCGAAACCAAGAACTAGAGCAGTTTGCCTATGTGGCCTCTCATGACTTGAAAGCGCCACTGAGGGCGATCGCTAATCTATCAGAATGGTTGGAAGAAGACTTAGGAGAGCAACTGTCCTCTGAGAACCAACATCAGATGCGGTTACTTCGGGGACGAGTTCAGCGGATGGACGCTTTGATCAATGCCTTGCTGTCCTATTCTCGGATTGGACGTAGCCAAATTCCCCTGGAAATCGTAAATGTGGGAGAACTACTATCTGAGATCCTAGATTCTCTCAACCCGCCCCTGACATTCGTCATCGAAATCCAGCCCAACATGCCTGTGTTTCACACCAAGCGGCTGTTGCTACGCCAAGTATTTGCCAACTTAATTAGCAATGCCATTAAGCACCATGATCGGACAAATGGTCACATCACAATTGCTTGGCGAGATCAAGGAAGATTCTATGAATTTGCAGTCCGCGATGATGGTCATGGGATTGCGGAGCAATACCATGACCGAATTTTCGTCATTTTCCAGACTTTAGAAGCACGAGACACCAAAGAGGGAACCGGAATTGGATTATCGATTGTCAAAAAGATCGTGGAAACGGAAGGCGGTGCTGTTCGGGTAGAATCTCAGGAAGGCAACGGTGCAACATTTTACTTCACTTGGTTGAAGGAAGCGCTGCCAGCCCAAAGTCTTTTAAAGACTTTTGCTCGCTGAAAATAGCCAACAACCTTAAAAGTGCTGTCTTTAAATCTACTGTGAAGTCGAATTTCGTAGTTTTTTAGATCCATAATTTTCTTACTAGTATAAAATTCATTTATTTGTTTATTGATTTGCGGTTGTCTCAAACATCAGACTCGTGGATGAGACAGGGGCACTCTAGCTTAAATTAGGATATTAAATAAGCAATAAAACCTATTAAATATTTTAAGTTCATGGTTACGTCAGTTATGGAAATACAAAACCGTATCATCAATGTTCTCCTGGTAGAGGACGATGAGGTCGATGTTATGAATGTTGAACGAGCATTCAAGCGAAATAACATTACCAATCCACTCTATGTCGCACCGAACGGCATCGAAGCATTAAAAATGCTACGTAACGAAGGCGAAAAGACGATTCCCAGTAGCCGCCGTCTCATCCTACTTGACCTAAACATGCCAAAAATGGGAGGGATCGAATTTCTGCACGAGCTTCGGGCAGATGCTCGATTACGAATGACGCCTGTGATTGTGCTGACTACCTCCAATCAAGATAAAGACCGGGTAGAAGCCTATAACCTGAATGTAGCAGGATATATTCTTAAGCCTGTCACTTTCTCTAATTTTGCAGAAACGATGTCAACCCTGAATAAATACTGGTCACTCTGCGAAATGCCTTATGAATGATTGGATCAATCAGTCTCCAATGACCCTGCTTGAAAAGCAGTTCACTGGTGTAGAGATATCCCTCCTTGAGTCAAAAAAAACAATTT
>JAAUOQ010000298.1 GCA_012034795.1 Leptolyngbyaceae cyanobacterium CRU_2_3 | reverse complement strand
TTGGCTAAGCTGCCTTGGCTTTTTCCTCCAGAGATTGGCGCGCTGTTCAATTTCACTGTTTTTGCGCTCCACCTCGCGGTTTTGCAGAGCCAATAGCTCCGCTTTTTCTTCGAGTTCCTCGTTGGTTTGCTGAAGCTGCTCTTGCTGATTTTTCAGCAATTCCTCCGAAGCCCGCAGCGATTGAGCCTGCTGTTCTAGCCGCTGATTGGTTTCGGTTAGCTCTTTTTGCTGAGTTTGTAGCTCTTCTGCCAGCGATTGCGACTGCTTCAGCAGCTCCTCAGTTCTCATACTGGCAGCGATCGTATTCAAGACAATGGCAATACTTTCGGTGAGCTGATCAAAGAATGTTAAATGAATTTCGTTGAAGCGATTAAAAGATGCCAGTTCCACTACAGCCGTGACTTGCCCTTCAAACAAGACGGGCAGAACCACAACATTGCGGGGGGCAGATTCCCCTAACCCCGAACTAATTGTGATGTAATTGTCGGGGACTTCTGTTAACAAAATCCGCTCTTTCTCCAGCGCACATTGTCCCACCAGTCCTTCCCCCAGATGGAAGCGGTTGGCCAGATGCTTGCGCTCTCGGTAGGCATAGGTGGTCAGCAGTTGTAGGTAAGCTGGATGATTTTCGCTGGCTTCCATCAGGTAAAACACGCCATGCTGAGCCGAAACCAGCGGAGCTAGTTCCGACAAAATCAGTTTAGACACGGTTTCTAGATCACGCTGACCTTGCAACATGCGGGTAAACTTAGCCAGGTTGGTTTTCAGCCAGTCTTGCTCAGTATTTTTCTGGGTAGTTTCCCGCAGATTGGCGATCATCTGGTTGATATTGTCTTTGAGGATAGCCACTTCTCCTTCGGCAGCCACCGCGATCGATCGGGTCAGATCGCCTTTGGTAACGGCAGTTGCGACTTCAGCGATCGCCCTTACCTGAGTGGTTAAGTTAGCCGCTAGCTCATTGACGTTGTCGGTCAAATCGCGCCAGGTGCCAGCAGCGCCAGGCACTTTGGCTTGTCCCCCTAGTTTGCCTTCAATTCCCACTTCTCGTGCTACGGTCGTCACCTGGTCGGCAAAGGTGGCTAGCGTGTCGATCATTTCGTTAATCGTGTCAGCTAAGGTTTCAATTTCGCCTTGGGCATCCAGCATTAACTTGCGCTTCAAATCGCCGTTTGCCACTGCCGTCACAACTTTGGCAATGCCCCGCACCTGCGCCGTCAGGTTGCCCGCCATCGAGTTGACGTTATCGGTCAGGTCTTTCCAGGTGCCTGCTACGCCCGTCACCTGCGCCTGACCGCCCAATTTACCTTCGGTGCCTACTTCTCGCGCCACCCGCGTTACTTCCGAGGCAAAAGAGCTAAGCTGATCCACCATCGTATTGATCGTGTTCTTCAGATCCAGAATCTCGCCCTTGACATCCACCGTGATTTTCTTGGAGAGGTTGCCATTGGCGATCGCGTGGCCACCTCGGCAATGTTCCGCACCTGCGCGGTGAGGTTGCCCGCCATCGAGTTGACGTTGTCAGTCAGATCTTTCCAGGTGCCGCCCACCCCGCGCACATAGGCCTGCACCCCCAGCTTGCCTTCCGAACCCACCTCCCGTGCGACCCGCGTCACCTCGGAAGCAAAGGAATTGAGCTGATCGACCATCGTATTGATTGTGTTTTTTAGCTCTAAAATTTCGCCTTTGACATCCACCGTGATTTTCTTGGAGAGATCGCCATTCGCCACGGCCGTAGTGACTTCGGCAATGTTTCGCACCTGGGCGGTTAAGCTGCCCGCCATAAAGTTCACTGAATCGGTCAGATCTTTCCAGGTGCCCGCCACGCCTTTGACATCGGCTTGCACCCCCAGCTTGCCCTCAGATCCAACTTCTCGTGCCACCCGTGTCACTTCGGAGGCAAAAGAACTCAATTGATCGACCATGACATTGATCGTATTTTTGAGTTCTAAAATCTCCCCTTTCACCTGCACCGTAATTTTCTTGGAGAGATCCCCCTTGGCGATCGCCGTAGCCACCTCGGCAATATTTCGCACCTGCCCGGTCAGATTACCGGCCATAGAGTTGACGTTATCGGTCAAGTCCTTCCAGGTGCCCGCCACCCCTGGCACCTCGGCCTGCACCCCCAGCTTGCCCTCAGAACCGACCTCCCGCGCCACCCGCGTCACCTCAGAGGCAAAGGAATTGAGTTGATCCACCATAATGTTGATCGTGTTCTTTAGCTCCAGAATTTCACCCTTGACATCCACCGTGATTTTTTTGGAGAGATCGCCATTGGCCACGGCCGTGGTGACTTCGGCAATGTTGCGGACCTGAGCCGTCAGGCTTCCTGCCATAAAGTTCACCGAGTCGGTCAAGTCTTTCCAGGTGCCTGCCACGCCTGGGACTTGGGCTTGTCCTCCCAGCTTGCCCTCGGAACCCACTTCCCGCGCCACTCGTGTCACCTCGGAGGCAAAGGAATTGAGTTGATCCACCATAATATTGATTGTGTTCTTCAACTCCAGAATTTCGCCTTTGACATTGACTGTAATCTTTTTCGAGAGATCGCCATTGGCGACCGCCGTCGTGACTTCGGCAATGTTCCGCACCTGCCCCGTCAGGTTGCCCGCCATCGAGTTGACGCTATCGGTCAAGTCTTTCCAGGTACCCGCTACCCCTCGGACATCCGCCTGCACTCCCAGTTTGCCTTCGGTGCCCACTTCCCGCGCCACCCGCGTCACCTCTGAGGCGAAGGAATTGAGTTGATCCACCATGATATTGATCGTGTTCTTCAACTCCAGAATTTCGCCCTTGACATTGACTGTAATCTTCTTCGAGAGATCGCCATTGGCGACCGCTGTGGTGACTTCGGCAATGTTCCGCACCTGCGCCGTTAGATTGCCGGCCATCAGGTTGACGCTATCGGTCAAATCTTTCCAGGTGCCACCTACTGCCTGCACCTCTGCCTGCACCCCCAGTTTGCCTTCGGTGCCCACTTCCCGCGCTACCCGCGTCACTTCTGAGGCGAAGGAATTGAGTTGAGCCACCATAGTGTTGACGATCGTCGCCGTTTGCAGAAACTCTCCCTTGAGGGGTCTGCCCTCAATGCCAGAGGCGATCGTTTGCGATAAGTCTCCATTCGCTACTGCCCGAATCACTCTGGACGTTTCGGCGGTGGGCTGCACTAGGTCAGTAATCATCGTATTCACCGACTCCACGCAAGCTTTCCAGGAGCCTTTAGCGGCACCCAAGGAAGCCCGTTCGTCGATCTTCCCTTCTTTGCCAACGATCGTACCGACATGTGCTAATTCATGGGTCAGCCGTTCGTTCATTTCAATGATGTCATTTAAGGTACTGGCAATCTTGCCAGCCATACCCGTCTGATCAGCCGATAGCCGAGCTGAAAAATTGCCCTTTTTAACTTCTGTGAGGGTTTTGAGGAGTTGTTTGAGGTCAAGATTATCAGTTTCGGGCGTGGCTGTGGCGGTTGACATGACTTGATCCTCACCAGAAAAGTGTTATGTAATTGACATAACTTGAGCAGCAATTTTGGCATTTCCACCTAAAGATAGACCAATACATGCTTTGGTCAAGACGCATACTCAAGTTAGTCTCCAGTCCATTATCTACAGAAGTATGGATAGGAGAGTCTATCTCAGGGTGGATGTAGCTCGAAGCACATTCCACATTACCCAGTTTTCTACTTTAAAAAACAGGTCTTTGGAGAAACTCTAGGGGGAAACCCAATTTTGAGAAACGCTAAGAAAAATTGAGAAGCAGTTGTGGTAGTAAGTAAAGCAGATTTATTTCATCTCATCTCCTAAACTGCTACAGCTATCCCAATTTCCAACTCACGAACAGCATGTGTATTTTCTGTAGCCTACGTGGACTAAGCGCCTCTCTTGCTCAGGCAACCTTTCCATCCACACCCTCCCTAGATTCCTCAATCGGGTCGGAGGGCATTGGCGATTCTTTATATCCAGGTTTTGGCAACGGTGGCTATGATGTTCAGCATTATGATCTGGACTTGAACGTTACCGATGTTAATACCAGTACACTGAATGGGATTACTATCATTGAAGCAAAGGCTACGCAGAACTTAAGCCAGTTTAACCTGGACTTTATCGGGTTCGCGATCGATAGCATTACAGTCAATGGTCAACCCGCAGCATTTAGCCGGACTGGACAGGAACTCACTATTATCCCAGCCGATCTGATTGCTGAAGATGATGCCTTTACCGTAGAGGTGAAGTACAATGGTTCACCAGAGCAAATTACATCAGTCGCCATTCCTGTATTGACCGGATGGGTAACTTTTGATGGTGGCAGTTTTGTATTAAGTGAACCTGACGGGGCAGCCAATTATTACCCAGTCAACGATCACCCACTGGACAAAGCTACATACACTTTTCGGGTCACTGTCCCAGAAGCCTTTGAGGTTGCAGCCAATGGTATTTTGGAATCCACCATTGACAATGGCACTTCGACCACCTATGTGTTTGAAGCGCGTGACCCCATGGCCAGCTATCTGACAACAGTTAACATTGCGAGCGGATTTAACCTTGAAACTGAAGAAAGTCCAAATGGTATTCCTATTCGTAACTACTTTGCCGAGGGAATTTCTGAAGAGTTGCTGAAGCCTTTTGCTCTGCAAGGAGAAATGCTATCTTTTTCAGCGATACCTTTGGACCCTATCCGTTTGATGTCTATGGTGCTGTTGTCGTCAATACCCAGACAGGGTCGGCACTAGAAACCCAAACCCTATCACTGTTTGGCATTGATGCACTCGGAAGAGCTTCGACTGAAGAAACGATCGCCCATGAGGTCTCTCATCAATGGTTTGGTAACAGCGTGGCTTTAGCAGACTGGAGTGATATCTGGCTGAATGAGAGCTTTGCCACCTATTCACAAGGGCTGTGGATTGAGCATCGTCAAGGCCGTGAAGCGTTAAATGACTGGGTTAAAGGAGAGTATCGCTTCGTCGCCGAGTCTCTGGATCAACTCGTTCCACCGGGTGAGCCACCCGCAGATGACTTGTTTAATTCAGGGGTATATGACTGGGGAGCATTGGGCTTACATGCACTACGGTTGGAAGTTGGGGATGATTCGTTCTTTGACACTTTGCAGACCTACTTTGACCGCTTCCAAGGTGGCAATGTTACCGCTGACGATTTTATCGAAACGGCAGAGGATGTGAGTGGCTTAGAACTGAGCGCATTTTTCGATCGCTGGTTCTACAGCGAAGACTTGCCTGCTATTCCAGAGTTGGGGTTAACTGCAACACCCTTAGTGGGACAGACGGGTGTTAACTTATCCGACTTTGCGGGTCAGTTTGTTAAGGCAACCGTCAACGTCAGCCAAGAAACCGTTGCTTACAACAACAAAGGAGGCTTCTATGCCGTAGACAATCCAGAAGGCATTGTCATTGATCCCTTAACGGGTATCCGCATTGCTCCAGGTGAACCGGGATATGCCGCAGCAGCGTTAAAGCAAAGTGTCAGAACGCTGGATAATGGAGAGCAAACCTTCACTTTGCAAGGGGGCTTCTACTATGTGCCCTATTTGCTTGCCAACGGTAATCCCAAAGATTTTTACACCCCTTTTGCAGATGCGAATCGAGACGCCCTCAATCATGTCCAGTTTTTCGTCACTTGG